>JAADDB010000088.1 GCA_013154135.1 Chloroflexota bacterium | reverse complement strand
GCTTCTCCCGCCCGCATCGCTAACAAAACAATTCTCTCCGAGGGAGAGATCAACGACCTCATCCCTCAACGAACCCATTTCGTTGATTCGGACTTGGGACGAACGTCTCCGGTTGGCACATAGGACTTAGTTGTACCCCGGCCGCGGATGGGGCCGTGAAGTAATGAGTAACGATTGACGATTAAAGGACTGAATGCCGAGTTGGCGAGAAAAAGCCCCCTTTGGGGGCGGACGGGTCCGCACCTCGGCGGGGCGCCGGCGTCCTCGCCCCGTACCTGAAAAGTGTTTTGTGCGCGTGGTGGGCGGGCGAAGACCGCCCACCAAGTCCAATCCTTCATGCGCCTGGATGTTCGTCCAGGCGCTCCCGTACGGCCTGGGCCAGTTTCGGGAGGATTTCGGCCACATCCCCGCGGATGCGCACTTCGGCCAGGTGGTCCACAGACGTGGGCCCCAGGTTAACGACGATCAACTTCCCCCCACTGCGCTTGGTCAGGCGGGGCAGGTCGGCCGCGGGCATGACTTCCAGGGACGAGCCGACGATCAACATGAGATCCGCGCGGAGCGCGGCCTCTTGCGCCCGGATGAGGGCTTCCGGGGGAAGCAGCTCACCAAAGAGGACCACGTCCGGCTTCATCAGGCCCCCACATTGGGGGCAGCGGGGGATCTCCCCGCGTTTGACCTGTTCCCAGAATGTGTCCGTGGCCGTCTGATAGCCGCAGGAGAGGCAAGTGGCCGTTCGCGTGTGTCCGTGCACTTCCAACACATTCCGGCTCCCCGCGGCCTGGTGCAGGGAATCGATGTTCTGGGTGATAATCCACCGCAGTACGCCCCATCGTTCCATGTCCGCAAGGGCGTGATGAGCTGGGTTGGGCCGCGCTTGTTCCATTTTCTCCAACAGCGGCCGGATCCAGCGGTAAAAGCGCTCCGGCTGTTCCCGGTAGCTCCAAATGCTGGCCACTTCCACCGGATCCACAAATTCCCACATGCCCTTGCCCGGCGTGCGGAAGTCCGGGATACCGCTGGGCGTGCTGATGCCCGCGCCTGTGAGGGCCACCGCGTGTTGGGCTTGAACCAACAAGTCCGCTGCTTTTTGGATGGCAGCTTCCTGTTGTCCTTTGCGTTTGAGGATGTTCATGCAGTATACTCCCACTGATCGGACGAAGGACCAACGATGAACGACCACCGACTTGGGTGTTTATACTATCAGCACTACGGGTCTTTGGACAAAATGGTGTGGGAATATGGGAACGCTTTTCGTTGTAGGCACTCCAATTGGGAATTTGCGCGACATCACATTGCGGGCTTTGGAGGTTTTGCGCTCCGTTTCCCTCATTGCCGCGGAGGATACCCGGGTTACCCGGAAGTTGTTGGCGCACTACGACATCCACACGCCTTTGACCAGCTATTTCGAGCACAACAAGTTGCAGAAGGTGGATGTCATCTTGCGGACTCTGGCCGAGGGAGATGTGGCTTTGGTGTCGGACGCGGGGATGCCGGGGATCAACGATCCGGGGTATGAGCTCATCCAAGCGGTCATTCGCGCGGGATATCCCCTGAGAGTCGTGCCCGGACCCAGCGCGCCCATCGCGGCCCTGGTGATTTCCGGGCTTCCCACGGATCGCTTCCTCTACTTGGGCTATGTCCCCCGGCGGAGTGGGGAACGGCGTCGGCTGTTCCAGGATGTGCGGGATGTCCAACCCACCCTGCTCTTCCTGGAAGTGCCTCATCGGTTGGTGGCCACGTTGGAGGAGGCGATGGCGGTGTGGGGGCCAGAGCGCCGGTGCGCGGTGGCACGGGAGTTGACCAAAGTCCACGAGGAAGTGGTACGCGGCACGTTGGCGGATGTGTACGCCCACTTTCAGGCCCATCCCCCGCGAGGGGAGCTGGTGTGGGTGGTGGAAGGGGCTCGGGAATCGCAGGGGGAGGCTTTGACCCAGGCCTACGCGTTGGCTGAGACGTTGATCCGGGAAGGGATGTCTCCTTCCCGAGCCGCGCGCGTTGCGGCCCAGGCCTTTGACGTGTCCCGCCGGGCAGTTTACGAGAAGGTCAAGGATGGCGCCCCTTGACGTCCTAGCTTGGGTGTTGACCATCAAGGTGAGAGCAATAGAGGTTCCGTGGGATCGTAGGCGTCCCTGAACAGTGCCTGTGGCTCGCCAGCTTTTTCAGCGGGGCCGAGGATGGGAGCTGACAGGAGGTAAGAGCTTGCCGAAAGGAGGTGCACAGTTATGGCGGTGAACTTGGATCACGTGCCCATTTTGCGGGCTATGGACCCCCAGGATATGTTGGAGTGGGTGGAACGTTTTCCCGAGCAGGTCGCGGACGCGTGGCGTCGTGCGGATGCGATGGAGCTGCCCGATGCGCTCCGGGGGAAGCGGCACATTGTGGTGGCGGGCATGGGAGGCTCGGCCATTGGCGGGGATCTCTTGGCTGCTTACCTCGCTCCCCGCGCGCGGGTGCCGGTAACCGTCGTGCGGTATTACGAGCTCCCGGCCTGGGTGGACTCGAATACGTTGGTGATTGCGTCCAGCTATTCGGGGAACACAGAGGAGACGCTCAGCGCGTTTGAGGACGCACTGTCCCGCAAGGCCGGGGTGATTGCTTTGACCACCGGGGGGAAATTGGCCCGCCTCGCCCTGGACGCGGATGTGCCGATTGTGTCATTCCCAGGAGGTGGCCAACCTCGTGCGGCCCTGGGATACTCCTTCATCCTCCTCTTGGGAATTGCCCAGGCCCTGGGATATGTGACGGTATCCGGGGAAGAACGGGGCGAGCTGGCGCACGTGTTGGACGAGCTGAACGCGGCATATGCTTCCGACGTGCCGGAGGAGGAGAACCTGGCCAAACAGTACGCGCGTCTGCTGTACGGACGCATCCCCTACGTCATGGGTGCCGCGGTGCTCGCACCTGTGGCCCGTCGTTGGAAGACCCAGTTCAACGAGAACAGCAAACAGTGGTCAGCCTTCGACGAGATGCCCGAGCTGGACCACAACACAGTCATGGGCACGCGGGCGCCCAAGGACCTGGCAGAGGATGTGATGCTCGTCAGTTTGGAATCCCCCACCGACCACCCTCGGGTTCGGCTGCGTTGGAAGATCACCGCGGACATCTTCCGCAAGGCCGGGTTAGCCCAATTGCGGATCGAGGCGCCTGGGGATTTCCCCTTAACCCAGATGTTGGGATTGGTTCACCTGGGAGATTTCATCTCCGTGTACCTGGCCTTTCTCAACGGCCAAGATCCGTCGGACATTGACAACATCAACTACTTGAAGGCGGAGTTGGAGAGGAGTAACGATTAATGAGTAACGATTGACGATTAAGGGGCTAAGTGCCGGGATGGCCTTTCGATGCGGGCTGGCGAGGGAAAGTTCCCATTGGCCCGCGGAACAGGAAGCGCTGCTGCGGGGCGCGGGGTAGGCGCCCGACCGACGTATTCTCCGCGGTTCTCACTAGTACCTCGGCGGCGGACGGGGCCGAGCTTTGGCGGGGTGCCGGCGTCCTCGCCCCGTGCAT
>JAADDB010000301.1 GCA_013154135.1 Chloroflexota bacterium | reverse complement strand
CACGCAGTCACGGGTGCGTCAACCTGAGCCCCTACGACGCGTGGTGGATCTTCCAGTGGAGTGAGGCGGGTGGGGAACGCAGCCCCGCGGTGTACACGTATTGGATGTGAGGGAGATGAGGAACGATTGAGGATTGACGAGTAAGGGAAAATGGCCGGAAGGCCGGGTCGGCCGTGGGCATAACGCGTAAGCAGATTATCCAAGGTTTGCCAGAATGCTCCGAGAACTGTACGTGCAGGATTTCGGCATCATCGAACATGTGCGCGTGGAGTTTACCCCAGGCCTGAACGTGGTCACGGGGGAAACGGGCGCGGGGAAATCCCTGTTGGTGGACGCGCTCTCCGCGATCCTCGGCACCCGCGCCCAACCCGAATGGGTCCGAGCGGGCGCGAAACGGGCTCTCATCGAGGGGATCTTCGAGCCCCCACCCGCGGTGGCCGAAAGCGTCCGCGCGTTTCTCGCGGAGCACGGCTTGGAAGGGGAGGAGGAGTACCTCATCCTCGCGCGGGAAATCCGCGCGAACGGACGCAGTCTGGCCCGGATCAACGGCCGGGCCGTGACCGCCGGGCTCCTGGCCGAGCTGGGACGTATGTTGGTGGACATCCACGGCCAGGGCGCACATCTCTCCCTCCTCCGCCCGCGCACCCACCTCTTCCTCCTGGACCGGTTCGCCCACTTGGAAGAGCTCCGGGCCCAAGTGGCCGAGGAGGTCACCCGCCTGCGCGCGGTACGCCGTGAACTGGAACGGCTCCGCACACAGGAACGGGAACTCGCACAACGGGCAGATTTGCTCTCCTACCAAATCCAGGAAATAGAGGACGCGGGACTGGAACCCGGAGAGGAGGAGGAACTGGAGAACGAACGCCGTCGCTTAACCCACGCGGTCCAACTGAGCGAAGGCGTTGAGAGCGCCATCCTCGCACTGGAAGGAGAACTGGGTACTCTGCCGGGGGCCATCGACCTCCTGGGGGAAGTCAGTGCCCGGCTAACCCGGTTGGCCGAACTCGACGCGGCCCTGTCGGCCCTGGCCCAACAAAGTGAAGTCCTGGCCGACCAGGTCAATGACCTGCTACGCGAGCTCACCCATTACCGAGAACAATTGGAATTCAACCCCCAACGCCTGGAGGAGGTGGAAGAACGCCTCGCGCTCATCCGCCAACTCAAGCGCAAGTACGGAGATTCCATCGAGGAAATCCTCGCCTACGCGGAACAGGCGGCCCGGGAGCTGTCGGAGATCGAACACGCGGATGAGCGCATCGCGGCACTGCAAGAAGAGGAAGCCCACTTACTCCGGCGCATCGGCACCCTGGCCCAAGAGCTCTCCCAGCGGCGACAGGTCGCAGCCCAACAGCTGGCCCAAGCCGTGGAGCAGGAGTTGAAGGACTTGCGCATGGAGCACACCCGCTTCCGTGTGGCCATCACCCAAGAGGAAGATCCTACCGGGGTGCCTGTGGGCCATCGACGGCTCGCGTTCGACACCACAGGGGTGGACCGGGTGGAGTTTCTGGTGAGTGCCAACCCGGGGGAACCCCTCCGACCGCTGGCACGGGTGGCCTCCGGCGGGGAGACGGCCCGACTCATGCTCGCGCTCAAAACCGTCCTCGCCCACGCGGACCCGGTCCCGACTTTGGTCTTCGACGAGATCGATGTGGGCATTGGCGGTCGCTTGGGGAGCGTGGTGGGACGGAAGCTGCGCCAGCTGGGGGAAACACACCAGGTCCTCTGCGTCACCCATCTACCCCAACTGGCCGCACACGGCACGCACCATCTCCGGGTCAGCAAGGAAATCTCCCAAGGCCGCACAGTAGTCCGCATACAACCCCTGGCCGGGGAGGAGCGCCTGCACGAGCTGGCCGCCATGTTGGGAGCTCCTACAGAGAAGGGGCTGGAGAGCGCGCGGGAAATTCTCCAACAAGCCCATCCAGGCGGGATGCCCGATTGACATATCCAGATCCTTTTGGACTTTGGATAAAACGGGGCGGCTTGGAAAAGGAAGAAATCCCTCTCTCATCAGAGGCAAACTGTTTTTGGTGGATGCGGGCCTGTCCGCGGCCAAGGTACTGCTACGTTTCGTCACTCTATCAGCAAGGAGGGTAAGAGGAACATCCATGATCGATAAGGAACGCCTTGTCCAGACCTTTCTCACCCTTGTGCGCATCGACAGCCCGTCCGGGCACGAACAGGATATCGGCGAGCATCTCCTCCGTCAGCTCCGCACGTGGACGCCTCACGTGGAACGGGATGAGGCCGGCAATGTGATCGCCCACTTGGAGGGGACAAAGAGCGGACCGGCAATCCTGCTCAACGCGCACATGGACACGGTAGGCACGGACCGGGGGATTGTCCCCGTCATCCGCGATGGGGTCATCTACTCGGAAGGGGAGACGATCCTGGGCGCGGATGACAAGTCGGGCTTGGCCATCATCCTGGAGGTCCTCCAGACCCTGGCGGACCATCCGGATATCCCCCGCCCGCGGCTGGATGTGGTTTTCACCGTGGGGGAGGAGCGAGGGTTGGAAGGCGCCCGAGCGCTGGATATGACCCGTCTGCGCGCGCAACGAGGGGTCGTCCTGGACAGCGGTGGGCCCATCGGCACGATTATTGTCGCGGCCCCGTATCAGGACCAACATCATTTCGTGGTCCACGGTCGGGCCAGCCACGCGGGCGCAGAACCGGAAAAGGGGATCAACGCCATCCAGGTGGCTGCCCACGCGATCGCTCGGATGCGCATGGGACGCATCGATGAGGAGACAACCGCGAATGTGGGACGCATTGAAGGGGGCGTGGCAACGAACATTGTCCCCGCCCGGGTGGAGGTGCACGCAGAAGCGCGCAGCCGCACGGAAAGTAAGCTCGTGGCCCAAACCGAGCACATGAAGCAAGCGTTTGAGGACGCGGCAAAGGCCTTTGGGGCAACGGTGGAGGCCCATATTCGACGGCTGTACAACGGATACCGGCATCCGGTGGATTCGCCGCTGGTGCGTTGGGTGGCGGACGCGGCCCGACGGTTGGGCATTGAGCCGCGTTACCGGGAAGCCGGCGGCGGCACCGACGCGAACGTGTTCAACGAACGGGGCTTGCCCGCGGTTGTGATCAGCACGGGCCAGACCGCGGTTCACACGCCCAACGAGCACATCGCGATCCAAGATCTCTACGACGGGGCCCGCTGGGTACTGGAAATCGTCCGCTCCGCGTGAGAACGATGGGGCCTGGGACGGATCGCGCCCAGCTGTCAGATAGGGTTTGGCGTGTGGACGACGCAAAACAGTCCTCTCCGGGGACATGAACAAAACCTTACCTCTCGCCACGAAAGGAGAACGTGTACATGAGCGAACAAGACTTGCGGAAAACCCTCGAAAGCTTGATAGCCGATGCCCGTCGGCTCCAAAAGGAGTTCGAGTACTACTGGAGTCCGGAGGGAGAGAACGTCGCCCAGTTGGAGATCTTCATCGACCCGGACCTCTACCAATACATTGAACGCATCTACAAGGACGCGCAGGCCTTCTTTGCCCGTGT
>JAADDB010000007.1 GCA_013154135.1 Chloroflexota bacterium | reverse complement strand
CGCCCACCCCATCCCCCACAACCACACCCACGCGGGGGCCCACACCCGACGGCGTCCACCGCACCGCGCGCGTCCCCATCCTCATGTACCACCACATCGACGACCCACCCCCGGACGACCGCATCCGGTACAACCTTTCGGTCCCGCCCGATCACTTTGCAGCCCACCTCCAAGCCTTGAAGGAAGGTGGGTACACGGTCATCACCCTGGACGACCTCCTGTACCACCTGACCCAGGGGAAACCGTTGCCCCCTAAACCGGTCATCATCACCTTCGACGACGGCTACGAGGACAATTACACCCGCGCGTTCCCCCTGCTCCGGAAGTACGGGATGACTGCCACCTTCTTCCTCATCACCGATGTGGTGAACCAAAGACAACCCGGCTATTTGACGTGGGACATGGTACGGGAGATGAAGGCCGCGGGCATGCACTTCGGAGCCCACGGTCGCACGCACATCGACCTGGCCCAGGCAGATGTGGACCAGCTCGTCTGGCAAGCCCTGGGCTCCACAGAAGTCTTCCAGGTGGAATTGGGAGAACCCGCCCGCTATATCGCATACCCCTCCGGACGCTACGACCAGGAGGTTATCGATGTCTACAAATCCGCCCACTACTGGGCCGGCTTGACCACCCATCAAGGGGTCATTCAGGACAGCGACCACTTGTTCGAGCTCAAGCGCTTGCGGGTATACCACGACACCACCGGCCTCCAGCTCCTCTACCTGTTGGAGATGGATTGGCAGGAATAGGGGGAGTGCCCAACATGCTCGACCGCCCCAACTTCACCTTCGATGCCTGGGCCACCGCGGCGATGGCCGATGAGCTGCGGGATTGTTGTGTGCCCGGTCGGGTCCAGGAAATCGTCCAGGTGGACGACCACACCTTCGGCATGGAGGTCTACGCGCATCGGACCCGCCACTATCTCATCCTCTCCGCGGACCCCCAACGCGCTCGGGTGCATCGAGTCAGCCGCAAACCCCGACGAGGGCTTCTCACCCCCACGCCTCTCCTGCTCCTCCTGCGCAAGTGGGTGCGCGGGGCCCACCTGGACCGGGTGGAACAGGTGCCGTTCGAGCGGGTTCTCACCTTCACCTTCGACCACCCGGAGGAGGGGACGTCCTATTTGGTCGCGGAGATCATGGGACGCCATGCTAACCTGCTCCTCCTGGACGCGACCCGCCGCATCCTCCAGGCCATCAAAGTGGTGGGACCCGACCGCAATCCCCACCGCACGACCCGGCCCGGAGATTTTTATCAGCCCCCACCACCCCAGGCTAAAACCTCGCCCCTGGCCGTAACGGAGAAGGATCTGCGCGGGTGGATCCGCGAGGCAAAGGCCCAACACCCGGTCTGGCGCATCCTGGTGGCCCGGATCATGGGCATCAGCCCCCTCCTGGCCCGGGAGATCACATACCGCAGCCTGGGGGATCCTTTCCTCACCGCGGGGGATGTGCCTCCCGAGGGGGCATCCCGGCTCCACCAGGTACTGGCCACCTTCCTGCACATGCTGGCCACATCCGCTTGGGAACCCACCGTCATTCGGCAGGAGGGGCAAGTGTGGGCCTTTGCCCCCTACCCTCTGACGCACCTGGGAAACCCCGAACGGGTGGAGTCGTTGAGTCGGGGCATTGAGCTGTGGTTGGAGGACGCGGGGCAGGCAGATCCGTACGCGGGGCAACGGGAACGTGTTCGGCGACTCCTGGAGGAGGCGAAAAAACGGGTGCGCCATCGACTGGAGGCCATGGAGCAGGAGTTGGCCCACGCGACGGACGCGGAGCAGTGGAAGCGCATGGCCGATTGGCTCCTCACCTACGCGTACACCATCCCCCCGGGCGCGAAGGAAGCGACCTTGGAGACGGACACAGGGCCCCTCACTGTGCCCTTGGACCCAAAACTCACGCCGGTGGAAAACGCCCAGGTGTACTACCGACGTTATCAGAAGGCCCGCCGCGCTCAAAAGGAATTGCCCGCCCGCGTGGAGGATGCCCGCAGTCAGCTGGCCTTTTTGGAACAGCTGGAAACGGATCTCCAACTGGCCCGGGATGCCTCGGAGATCGGGGAGGTGGAACAGGCGCTCATCGACGGGGGTTTTGTCAGACGTCCGCGCAAGCGGGTGCCTCCGCCCCCGGCCAAGCCCCTCACCTTCACCACCGATGAGGGGTACACTGTGCTGGTGGGCCGGAGCGCTCGGCTGAACGATGAGATCACGTTCCGTCGGGCTGCCCCGGATGACCTCTGGTTTCACGCGCGGAACGTGCCGGGGGCCCACGTGATCCTGCGCAGTGGGGGACGCCCCGTCTCGGAAGAGACCCGGCAGAAGGTGGCCGCGCTGGCCGCGTACTACTCCGCGGCCAGAGACAACGCGCGCGTGGACGTCCAGGTCGCGCGCGTACGGGATGTGCGCCGTCACCCCTCCGGACGCCCTGGGCAAGTTCTCCTCCGGCGGGAGGAAGTCCTCTCCGTCCGCCCGGCCCCGTGGGAGGAAGGGGGAAATGGTGGTATAATGAACGCCGGACAATAGACGACCGTCAGGCCCTAGTTGCCCTAATCAAAGGAGGCGAACAATGCCGGAGATTATTGGTTTCCTCACGAGCTCGGGGATTTTGGTCATCCTGGCCATTGCCCTGTTGAGTTCGGCCATCAAAATCGTCCAGGAATACGAACGAGGCGTCATCTTCCGGTTGGGACGCTTTGTGGGCGTGAAGGGCCCGGGGCTCTTCTTCATCATCCCCATCATCGACCGCATGGTCAAGGTGGACCTGCGCGTGGTCACGTTGGACGTCCCCTCGCAGGAGGCGATTACCCGGGACAACGTGACGGTGAAGGTCAACGCGGTGGCGTATTTCCGGGTCATCGATCCCGCGAAGGCGGTCATCGAAGTGGAGAACTACCGCCGGGCCACATCCCAGATCGCGCAAACCACCCTCCGGAACGTGATCGGCCAATCGGAGTTGGATGAAATCCTGGCGCATCGGGAGAAGATCAACGCGGAGCTGCGCCGCATCATCGATGAGGCCACCGAGCCCTGGGGGGTTCGGGTGGAGATTGTGGAGATCAAGGATGTGGAGTTGCCGCCGGGCATGCAAAGGGCCATGGCCCGTCAGGCCGAGGCCGAACGGGAGAAACGGGCCAAAATCATCCACGCGGAGGGTGAGTACCAGGCCGCGAAGACGTTGGCCGAAGCTGCCAAGCTCATCAGCCAAACCCCCGCGGCCCTCCAGCTCCGCTACCTCCAGACCCTTACCGAAATCGCGGTGGAGCAAAACTCCACCATCGTCTTCCCCGTGCCCCTGGAGTTAATTGAAGTGTTTTTCAAGAGTAACGATTGACGATTAATGAGTAACGATTAAGAGGGGCTGAAGGGCGAGATCGGCCGGGATGGGCGAGGTCTAACGCATAACGAGTAACGAGTAAGAGGGGCGAGAGCGCCCATCGTGGGCCGAGGGTGGCGATTCCTGTCCGGTTACGTGTCCATATAGAGCCCCCGAAGGGGGCTTCTCTAAATTTAGCCCGGGGGT
>JAADDB010000280.1 GCA_013154135.1 Chloroflexota bacterium | reverse complement strand
AACAGCCCAACAAACTCAAACCCTTTTTCGAGAACCTCAACTTCGAGCGTGACGACAACACCATGGTGATCAACTTCGGTCCCCAGCACCCCTCGGCCCACGGACAGCTTCGGCTGGTCCTCGAGCTTCAGGGGGAACAGGTGGTCAAAGCCCATCCCGACATCGGCTACCTCCACCGCGGGGTAGAGAAGATGGGAGAGAACATGATCTACAACGAGTTCCTCCCCACCACCGACCGCCTCGACTACATCGCCTCGACCTCGAACAACTACGCGTTCGCCCTCTCGGTCGAGAAGCTGATCGGTCTGGAAGTGCCCCGGCGCGCGCAGGTGATCCGCACCATGCTGCTGGAGCTCAACCGGATCATGTCGCACCTTTTCTTCGTCGCGACGCACGCGCTGGACGTAGGAGCGATGTCAATCTTCCTCTACGCCTTCCGTGAGCGTGAGTTCGCGATGGACCTGGTGGAGGACTACTGCGGGGCGCGCCTGACCCACTCGGCGGTCCGCATCGGTGGGGTACCCCTCGATCTGCCGCCGGGCTGGATCGAGCAGTTGAGCGACTACCTCCACAAACTTCCCGACGCCATCAAGATGTATGAGGATCTCCTTACCGAGAACCGCATCTGGAAAATGCGCCTGGAAGATGTGGGGACCATCAGCGCCGACGACGCGATCAACTGGGGGTGTACCGGCGTAATGCTGCGCGGGTCGGGTGTGCAGTACGACATCCGCAAAGAGGAGCCCTATGAGCTCTACGGCGAGCTCGACTTCGACATTCCCATCAGCGATCGCAATGACAGTTACGGCCGTTACCGCCTCTACATGGAGGAGATGAAAGAGTCGATCAAGATCCTCAAACAGCTGATCGTCATGTACCCCAAGACCGATCCGCAGATCATGGCCCACAACCCCAAATACATCTCCGCCCCCAAAGAGGAGATCATGACCCAGAACTACGCGCTGATGCAGCACTTCGTTTTGGTCACCCAGGGGATGCGCCCGCCCAAGGGGACCGTCTATGCCCCCACCGAATCGCCCAAGGGAGAGCTGGGCTTCTTCATCCGTTCCGAGGGTGAGCCCTACGCCTACCGCCTGAAGGTACGCGCCCCCAGTTTCTTCCACACCGGCGTGTTGCAGTACATGTTGCCCGGAACCTATCTGGCCGATGTGGTCACCATTATCGGCAGCACCAACATCGTCTTTGGTGAAGTAGACCGCTAAGAAGGAGTTCAGATGAAACGTTACGATTTGCGCCACCTGCATGACGATTTTTATGACCGGATGATCGAGCTGATCGAGACCGATCTGCGCACGGACGAAGTGGGGATCTTCCTCTTCGAGGTGGGGGATTTCTCCCCGATCCAGAAAAGCGCCGACGTGATCAAAGAGCACGGCCATGAGCTGATGAACTCCCTGAAGTTCAACGAGGTCGACTGGACCATTGTTGTGAAGAAAAAGGCTGCCTGATGGGGCACGTGGTACTCTCGACGTGGCGGGGTGAGCGGATCGACAACCGGGGCAAAGCGCCCGAAGAGGCGGTTGAGTCGGCTTACGATCTGCCCGCGGAATACACGACCGACACTCACTCCAAAGCGTTCGTCGGCTGGGACGGCGTGGCGATCTTCGACGAGGAGATCGACGCGGTCCGTCTCGCCACCGAATACGCCGCGCAGTATCAGAAATACTCCGAAGCGTGCGGACGCTGCGCTCCGGGCCGCTGGGGCGGACGGATCCTCTACGATCTGCTCGACAAGATCGCCCGGGGCGAAGGGGCCTTCGAGGACATCGAACACCTGCGCGAAGTGAGTCAGACGATGATGCTCACCTCCAAGTGTGAGATCGGACGCACCGTCCCAAAGCCGATCCTCGATCTGATGGAGTTCTACAAGGATCAGTTCGACGCGTGTATCCTCGAACAGAAAAAATCCCCCCACTACGACGAGGAGAAGACCTACATCGCCAAGGTGACCGCGCCGTGTACCGACGCCTGCCCTTCGCACGTTGATATCCCCGCCTACATCGAAGGGGTGAGGGACATGCAGTTCGATGACTCGCTCAAGGCGACACGCCAGACGATGCCGCTGGCCCATACCTGCGGACGGGTCTGTCCCCATCCGTGCGAGGATGCCTGCCGCCGGACCAACCTCGACGAGCCGATCTCGATCATGGAGCTCAAGCGCCTCGGAGCCGACTACGAGACCGATCACAACCTCGGCTATCTCCACCCGCAGGAGCCCAAACCGCTGCGCAACGACGGCAAGAAAGTCGCCATCATCGGCGCCGGACCGGCCGGCCTGACCGCGGCGTACTATCTGGCGCTGGAGGGGATCAAAGTCGATATTTTCGAGGAGCTTCCGGTCCTGGGCGGCGAAGTGGCCGTCGGGGTCCCCGAATACCGTATGCCGGTAGCCAAGTACAACAAGGATATCGAGCTGGTCACCTCCATGGAGGCGGTCACGGTCTACACCAACCACCGGGTGACGGCGGATCGGCTCAAGGAGATCGATGCCGAGTACGACGCGACGCTGCTGGCCTTTGGTACCCGACTTTCCAAAAAGGTGCGCGCAGCCAACGAACGCCCCGAGATCAAAGGGTACTGGGGTGCGATCGACATGCTCGACCGGGTCAATCTCTGGACCAAGTACGGCATCGGTTCTCCTGCCTCTGAGGAGCTCAAGGACAAGACCGTCGTCTGCGTCGGCGGGGGGTTCACTTCGATGGACGTGGTGCGCTGCGCGGTCCGTGAAGGGGCCAAAAAAGTGATCATGCTCTACCGCCGGGACGAGAAGACCATCATCCGCAACACCACCTACGAAGAGTACCACGAGGCGGTCGAGGAGGGGGTGGAGTTCATCTTCCACTCCGCGGTTGAGGAGATTATCGACGAGAACGATGTGCTCAAAAAACTCAAGGTCAACCGCTTCGAGCTGGTCCCCGATCCCGACGGCGGCCGGCCCCAGCTGGTCAAGATCGAGGATGGGGATTTCGAGATCGAGACCGATTTCCTGATCCCGGCGGTCTCCCAGGCGGCTGATCTGCAGCTGCTTCCCGAAGAGTGGGAGATCAAGCTCACCAGCTGGAACACCCTGCTGACCAACGGCAAGGACTACATGACCTCCCGCCCCGGGCTTTTCGCCGCCGGGGACTGCGAGTACGGTCCCATGACGATCGTCAACGCCGTCGGCCAGGCCAAGCGGGCCGCGTCGGTCATCAGCCGCTACATCTACGACGGCAAGGTGAGCCTGACCGATGAGGAGATCATGGAAGATCATCTCAACAAGCTCAAAGTCTATGACAAGCAGGAGAAGGTCACCGGCTGGATGCCCGGCCTGCCGCGTCAGGTAAGCGAAAAGCTCAGTGTCGACGAACGCAAGACCAACAACAAAGAGGTCAACCTCGGCTTTACCGGGGAAGAGGCGATCGCCGAAGCGGATCGCTGCATGCGGTGTTACTATATCTCGATGGTGGCGGTGTGATATGAGTGCGGTTGAACAGAACAAGACCATCACGGTCACGATCGACGGT
>JAADDB010000300.1 GCA_013154135.1 Chloroflexota bacterium | reverse complement strand
TTCGCCCGGCCACCACCCACACAAAACAGTTTTCTCCGGGAATCCAAAATCTGTGTGTTTGGCGAGTTTTGCTCGCCCACCGCACAGAACAGTTCTCTCCGGGAAAGACTATTCCAAAACTGGACTTCTTCCCGTTGAATGCGGTTCATCTGGTTGGCGGACAAGACTCGGTCGCACCTCGGCGGCGGACGGGTCCGCACCTCGGCGGGATGCCCATGTTCTCGCCCCGTGCCGGAAAAGGGTTTTACGGGGCAGATTTCGCCGCCCTCTTCACAAAACCGCCCTCTCCGCGGACGGGTCCGCACTTCGGCGGGGTTCCGACGTTTTCGCCACCCACACAAAACAGTTCTCCCCGGGGAAGAAGTCAAGGAACGTCTATCTCAAAAACGTACCCCTTCCCGTTGAATAGCGTTACTCTGTAGTACCCGGCCGCGGACGGGTCCGCGCTTCGGCAGGGTTCCGACGTTCTTGCCACCCACACAAAACAGTTTTCCCTGGTGGGTGTGAAGTCCCCGCGGGGTTGACAGGGCTGATGAACGGCCGGGAACCACCACGCCCGTAGTGAGCGCCCTCGCCCCCACGTATTATGGATTACGCATTCCCATCTCGTCCACTCGGGCCGCCTTCATCGTTATCCGTTACGCGTCCCTCCGCCATGCGACGAACGTGTACCATACAAAAACGGGATGAGAACAGAAGGTTCTCATCCCGTTGACTTTTCGGAGTAGGCCAAAAGCCTCCTCTAGTTCAAATAGTCACGCAACTGGCGACTGCGGCTGGGATGCCGCAGCCGGGCCAAGGCCTGGGCTTCGATCTGGCGGATACGCTCCCGGGTGAGGCCGAACTTGCGGCCGACCTCTTCCAGGGTATACGTGTGTCCGTCGTAAAAACCGAACCGCAAGCGCAAGATGCGGGCCTCCCGAGGCCGGAGGGTGTCCAACAGCTCCTCCATCTTCTCCCGGAGCAAGCTCTGCTCCGCGGCGTCGGGTGGAGCTTCCACATCCTCGTCCTCGATGAACTGGCCCAGGTTGCTTTCCTCTTCCTCTCCCACGGGCTGTTCCAGGGAGAGGGGACGCCGGGCTACCCGCAGGTAGCGCCGGACCCGGTCCGGGGGCAATCCCAGCTCTTCCGCGATTTCCTCGGGGGTGGCCGGATGCCCCAACTTTTGTTCCAGCATTTGGGCGGTTCGATGGAGTTGCCGCAATTTGTCGCCCACGTGGACAGGCAGGCGGATGGTGCGTCCCTGGTCGGCCACGGCTCGGCTCACGGCCTGGCGGATCCACCAGGTGGCGTAGGTGCTGAACTTGTAGCCGCGGGTGTAGTCGAACTTGTCCACGGCCTTCATCAAGCCCAGGTTGCCTTCCTGAATCAAGTCGAGGAAAGGCACGCCCTGGCCGATGTACCGTTTGGCCACGCTGATGACCAACCGAGTGTTGGCTTTGATCAGCCGTTGGCGCGCTTCTTCCGCGTCCGCGATGATGGCCTCGAGCTCTTTCCGTTCTTCCTCGCTCAGGGGCGTTCCGGAGGCCTCGGCATCCGCGAGTTGAGCCTTGGCGAGTTTACCCGCTTCAATCCGCTTGGCCAGCTCCACTTCCTGTTCCGCGGTCAAGAGGGGTTCCCGCCCCATCTCGCGGAAATAGAGGTCCACCGTATCCCCTACAGGGACGTCGTCCAGCTCGTATAGGTTTTCCCTTTCGGACGTTGATTCTTCTTGGTCCAGTGCTTGTTGGGCCTCTTCCGCGGTCTCGTAGAGGGGGATATCACGCGCCTGCAGTTGAGCGAAGATCTCCTCCAGCAGGTCAATGCGTTCCTCCACGTCAGGGATAAGGGCCAGGATGTCCTCGTAGGTGATGTATCCCTGATCCGCGGCCGCCTGCATTACCAGGGCCAACGCTTCTTCATTTGTCAGGAGTTCATCATCCTGTTCACCCTGGTAGTACTCGTGCATCCGCATCGCTCCACTTCCTTGCTACTCGTGTTGGTCTACAAGACGGGACTTTGGACAAACAACTTTTCCCAAGCTGCCACATTTTGTCCAAAGTCCAATACAAGACTTCACTTCCTTGGAGGAAACAATCGGTGCTGCTTCCTCATGTACTCGAGGTGTATGCGGAAGCAGCACCGTCGTTTCAATTGTCCCGGTTATCTCTTGCCTGCTCGTTTGTACCGGGTATACGTGTATACCACCACATACGTTTCCCCCGACTCTTTAGGGGATTCTTCCGCAGACCCGCCGGACATGTCCTGGGGCACAGGTGTGTGCCGTTGTGTTCGGCCATGCCGTTTAGGTTTACGTCGACGGCGGCGTCTGCGGTTTTCCGAACGTCGCTGCTCTCCCATATAGCCTCCCGACGCTTGAGGAGGAGGCGAGTTCAGCCATGGTCGTGGCACATGCTGCGCCCGGACCGATGGCGCCGAGAGCATATCTTACCGATGACGCGCCATCTTCCGCTGGAGCTTCCGCTGCCTGCGGCGCTCCCGTCGGATAGCCTTTTGGCGTTGGATGCGGCGCAGTTCACTCTTGGATGTGAACCATCGCTTCCGTCGCACAGTGCTCAGAATGCGAGCCTTTGCCACCTTTTTGCGGAAACGCTTTAGCAGCTGCTCCTGCGACTCTCCAGGGCGCAGGACGACTGTCGCCATCTACTCTCACCTCCTTCCTCTTTGTTGCTTATCAGGTTGCCAGCGCCTGACGTGCGAAAAGGGCACGCACAGACGTGCCCTTTATTCACGGCTTTGACTTGCTCCGTTGCACAGGCGCTTGCCACCCATTGCCTGCATATTCTAACACAATTCTTGCTATAAGTCAAGGGGCAATTTTATACTATTTTGGGTATTCGGCCGAGGAAGTTGGTAGCCCCTTGGCCGCGGACGGGCCCGCGCCTTGGGAGGGCGCCTGCGTCCTCGCCCCGTGCAAAGGTAATATGGTGTGAGCGTGGCAGGTTTTGCCCGCCACGCTCATGTGTGATCCGAGATCATGGCCAGCCAGCGCCCGACGCCCATAGATTTCCATTATTTGAGGCTCAAGAAACACTATACGTAAAGACGGGAATTTTGTTCGCTCATGAGAGTTTTTCTGGATTTTTTGGGTTGTAGGCTAAACGAAGCGGAATTGGAGCAGTGGCGCCGGGATTTTGTGGCCCGGGGGCATCACATCGCGGCCCGCCCGGAGGACGCGGATGTGTGCGTCCTCAACACCTGCGCGGTCACCACCGAAGCGGCTCGGCAATCCCGCCAGGTGGTTCGGCGCTTGCACCGACGCAACCCACAGGCGGCCATTGTTGTGGCCGGCTGCGACGCCACCTACGAACGGGAACGTCTGGCCTCCCTGGAGGGCGTGGCCCTGGTCCTGCCCAACCGGGAAAAGGACGCCCTGGTGGAGCGTGTCGTCCACACCCTGGACGGCCGGCCCCCCGCGCGTCCGCCGGCCCTGGACGCGGAAAGTCGCTACCTCTTTCCCCACTCCCGCACCCGAGCCTTCCTCAAAGTCCAGGATGGCTGCAACAACCGCTGCACCTTTTGTGTGGTGCGCATCCTGCGGGGGGAAG
>JAADDB010000001.1 GCA_013154135.1 Chloroflexota bacterium | reverse complement strand
CTAAGCGTTCACGATGTGTTGGCGCCTCGTGCATTCACTAGCGCCTTGCCAGCGTTCACGATCTTTTGGCGTATGACAGTTACTCATTAATCGTCAATCGTTACTTCCCCCACCCAATACTTGCTTGATGTTCCTAAACGTATTACCATGGCAGATGGTATTCCCATCGAATGAGGAGGGCACCATGTCGGAAACGTTTGGTATCCCCAGCAAGTACGGTTTGGAAGCCCACGGGCTCATCAACCTCAAAAACGTCTATTGGACCCTGAGCCCCGCGGCCCTGATTGAACACGCAGTACACCGCGATGAAGGGTGCTGCCTTTCCCGCTCCGGCGCATTCGTCGTCATCACTGCTCCCCGCACCGGCCGTTCCCCCAACGACAAATTCCTCGTCAAAGAACCCTCCAGCGAGAAGGACATCTGGTGGGGAGAGATCAACCGCCCCATCTCCGAAGAGGCTTTTGACCGTCTCTACGCGAAGACTATCGCTTACCTCCAAGGCCGAGATGTCTTCGTCTACGACGCGGTAGTCGGAGCACATCCGGCGTATCAGCTGCCCATCCGAGTCGTCTCTGAATACGCGTGGGCCGCCCTCTTCGCACACAACATGTTCATCCGGCTCAAACCGGAACAACTCCCCGACCACAAACCCGAATTCACCGTCCTCCACGCGCCGCGACTCTTCGCAATCCCGGAACAGGACAGCACAAACTCCGAGGCTTTCGTCGTCATTCACTTCGGCCGTAAACTCGTCCTCATCGGCGGAACAGCCTACGGTGGGGAAATCAAGAAATCCATCTTCACCGTCATGAACTACCTCCTGCCCAAGAAGAACGTGTTCCCCATGCACTGTTCCGCCAACATCGGCAAGGAGGGAGATGTGGCCCTCTTCTTCGGCCTCTCCGGCACGGGGAAGACCACCCTCTCCTCCGACCCCGAACGACGGCTCATCGGTGACGATGAGCACGGTTGGGGCGACGACGGCGTCTTCAACTTCGAAGGCGGATGCTACGCCAAGACCATCCGCCTGCGCCCGGAGCTGGAACCCATCATCTGGAAGGCAGCCCAACGGTTCGGCACCATCCTGGAAAATGTCATTGTCGACCCCTACACCCGTGAGGTGGACTTCGACGACAGCAGCATCACGGAGAACACCCGTGCCAGTTACCCCATCTACTACGTGGAAGGCCACGTGCCCGAAGGACGAGGAGGTCACCCGCGCAACGTGTTCTTCCTCACCGCGGACGCGTTTGGTGTTCTCCCGCCCATCTCCCGGCTGACCAAGGAACAGGCCATGTACTACTTCCTCTCCGGGTACACGTCCAAACTCGCGGGCACAGAGACGGGCATCACCGAACCCCAAGCCACCTTCTCCGCGTGCTTTGGCGCGCCCTTCCTCCCCCTCCATCCCACTGTCTACGCAAATCAGCTGGGGGAGAAAATGGAAACGCACAACACCCGTGTCTGGCTCGTCAACACCGGCTGGACCGGAGGCCCCTATGGGGTCGGTGAACGCATCAAGCTCGCCTACACCCGTGCCATGGTGCGGGCTGCCCTTTCCGGCGCGCTGGACGATGTGCCGACGCGGGAGGATCCCATCTTCGGGCTCCACGTCCCCGTCTCCTGCCCCGGCGTGCCCGATTCCATCCTCGACCCCCGGAGCACGTGGGCAGACCCGGAGGCCTACGAGAAGCAAGCGCGAGAGCTGGCCCGACGGTTCAAGGAGAACTTCAAGCAGTTTGAACCGTACGTCTCCCCCGAAGTGCTGAAGGCCGGCCCCCGCGTCTAACACGGTCCCAAGGGGCCAAATTCGCTGATGAGCGGGTAAACGGGGACGGGCTTGGCCCGTCCCCGTGCAAAACGCGTGCCCGCGCCACCATCACCTATGGTCCATGACGCCGAAGCGACGGAGGGCTCCATGAACGACCAACATCACGGCCGAACGCCCTTCCCTTCCCTCAGCCACCTCTGGTGGCTCCTGGTGCCCCTCGGACTCCTCATCCTCCTCAACCGCTCGGTCATCTACCCCAACGACTTCTGGTGGCACCTGCGCACCGGCGCAATCATCCTCAGCGAAAAGCACATCCCCACAACCGACCGCTTTTCCTTCACCCGAGCCGGAGCGCCCTGGATAAATCAGGCCTGGCTCATGCAAATAGCCCTCTACCTCATCTACCGCCTGGGCGATCTCCCCCTCACCATCTTCACCCACGCGCTGACCATAACCCTGGGATACACCCTGCCCCTCCTCTACCTGGGCGCCCGTCGGGGCATCCGAGTAGCCGCGCTGGCCACGGCCGCGGGCGCGGCTGCAGGAGCCTACAACTGGAGCGTGCGCCCGCAGATGATCTCCTTCCTCCTCTTCGGTTGCCTCATCCTCCTCCTCGAATGGGAACGGGAGGGCGCGACTTGGGCCCGATATGGGGTCGGTCCCCTCTTTCTCCTCTGGGGGAACGCGCACGGGGGCTTTGTCTTCGGCCTGGCCGCACTCGTGCTTTACCTGATCGGTCGCACATGGGACCGGGGACTCCGGCCGTGGAGGACGACCCTCGCAAGCTGGAGTATGGTGGTGTGGGCGCTGCTCGGGCTTTCTCTCAACCCCCAAGGCCCTTGGGGACTCCTCCGTTATGTCTTGGGATTTTTCCGCAGCAAGGTGACCTTCGCCGCGAACGAGGAATTTCTCCCCCTGACCTTGCGGCAAGGGGATGGGGTTCTCTTCTTCGTCACTTTGGGACTGTGGGGAACGCTGCTCGTCACAGGTCGTCACAAGCCCCGTTGGACTCGTGTGGTCCCTCTCCTGACCCTGGCTCTTGCGGCCCTGTGGAGCCGACGCGCGAGTCCGTGGTATGGTTTTCTCCTCATCCCCGCGCTGGCCGACGCGCTGGCCGCGCACCCTGCCCTCACCAAACCGCTCCCCCCGGGCCGGGTCTGGGTGAACCGGGGGATCCTCCTCCTCCTTCTCGTCGCGCTTCTCCTCTCCCTGCCCTGGCTACGCGGCCACATACCGCCTCCCCTCGCGCCCGGGAGTTTGGTCAGCAAGACGACGCCGGTGGAGGGGATGCAAGTCCTCTGTGCCCGGGCCGACTCGAGCGCGCGCGTGTACGGGTACCAAGCCTTCAACGCGTACCAAATTTGGGCCTGCCCCCACCTGCCCGTCTTCATCGACACCCGGATCGAGCTCTACCCGCCCGCCTTGTGGGAAGCCTATTTCCGCCTGGAGGGAGCCCGCTTTGATTGGGAGGAAATCGCGAGCCGATATCACCTCACCCACCTCTTCCTCAGCCCTGCCCACCAACCCGATCTGGTGGAAGCGGCTCAACGGTCGAGCCACTGGCGCCGCGTCTATCAGGATGACCGGAGTGTGTTGTTCGAAAGCATGGGAGTGGGGGGAGGAGGGAGTAACGATTGACGATTAATGAGTAACGATTAAGGGGGGGGCTGAAGGACGAGGTCGGCTGGGATAGGTGAGGTTCTGGGGCGTAAAGAGTAACGATTGACGATTAACGATTAAGGGGAATCGGCGGGAGAATGAGGTCGGCTGGGATGGACAAGGATCATAACGAGTAA
>JAADDB010000134.1 GCA_013154135.1 Chloroflexota bacterium | reverse complement strand
CCGCGTCGTCGTCCACCGCCACCGCCCGGAAGGGAATCGTCACCGTGAAGCTCTCCCCGGGCGCCAGGTCCTCCCCAAAGCTCGTCGTCAGATCGTACCAGTCTATGGTCTCGTCCGTCCGGTTGTTCTCCACAGGATTCGCAGACTTGGCATCGTATTGCAGACATGTGTTGTCAAACGCATCCCGCAACGGCAGCCAGGCTATGGTCGTCTCCCCTGTGTTCGTGATGCGCACAGTGAAGGTCACAATGTCACCGATGAGCACCACGTTGGTCGACGGCGCTTTGCTGATGGCCAAAGCAGGGGTGGCCTGAGGTGTGGCCGTAGGGGTCGGTGTCGGCGTGTTCGTAGGAGTAGGAGTTGGCGTGGCAGTCGGTGTGGAAGTGGGTGTGGAGGTGGGTGTGGCTGTAGGTGTCGCCGTAGGGGTGGGTGTGAATGTGGGAGTAGGAGTTGGTGTATCGGTAGGAACCGGCGTGGATGTGGGGGTAGGCGTCGGCGTGTTCGTGGGAGTAGGAGTGTATGTGGGCGTGCTTGTTGGCGTCGGGGTGGGCGTTGCTGCCGGGCCGTAAAGACAGACCGCGTCTATCTTGGTGTAGTCCGAAGAGCCGGCATCAGCAGCCACGCGCAAGTACGCCGCGTTTGCCGGGGCAGCACCGATGCGCAGGGTGCGCATCTCGCTGAGGAGGTTGTCGTCATCCACGTCCTTTGTCACCACATGGACAACGGGTGTGCCAATGGGATCGTGGTTCGCGTCCAAGTATTGGATGTACACCCGTTTGTCGCCATCCTCCGGCTGATGGGTACCGGAGTGGAAGGTGACCTTGTACTCACCCCCAGGGGTAATGGACACGTCTTGATACAGCAGGTCGTCGGGCCAAGTGAACGCGTACTGCACACCATCCGGCTTCGGGTCCACAGAAGAGGATTGGCTCACTTCACCGCCCTGCCATCCTCCGGGGGAACTGCCGGCTGGAGTATCCTCAAAACTTCCGTTGACCAAGGTGGAGAGGGCACCTGGCTCACACCACCCGGAGCAACGTTCACTCCCGTCATAGTTCAGCCCATTATTCTCGTTCGTGTATATTTGGGAGATCTCGGCATCGTCTAAAGCGGTGTTGAAGATCTTCACCTCGTCTATTCTTCCGTGAAAGTTATAGCCCCCACAAACGTACTGACATGCGCCGATCTCCAGCGGTTTATCCGTGGCCTCATTATCTTCGTAATAGGGCAGGGAATCCACTAAAGTCCCGTCCACATAGAACTTCACCGTATAATTACCGGGGCTGCCCGTGCGAACTATAGCGACGTGGTGCCATTCGTTGGGTGCCACCGAAGCCGAGGAAGTGACACTGCCCGCGCCGCTATGCGCGTATTCGAGTTTCATGTCCCAATTAAGGGCCACCCAGAATTCCCCGTCATGAGAGCGGCCGATAAGCACACCCCCCATCGAGTCTTCCGGGTATACCCACAGGCTCAATGTCAAATCTCCCAAGATGTCTAAAACGGGGTTGGTCAATCGGTCATCCGTCTCATCGTCCGGCGTTCCGTTGTCATCGTCGATAACCCAAAAGTGACTTCCATCGGTGCCATCGCTGTGATAGGCGCGATAGATCTTCCCATCCCCGTCCGCGGTAATGCTTGTATCCCCTTTGAGCAACCCGTGCGGGAGGGTTTCTGTGTGATCGCCGGTATATGGATAGTGATTGCTCCCGCATGTCTCAAAGCGGTATTCTGCAACCAACCCGGATCCGGAAGGAGAGGGTGTTGGTGTCAGCGCGGAGGTCGAAGTGGGGGTGGGAGTAGGGGTTGGGGTGGGAACCGGCGATTCGTTTTGAAGCCAGATCGCGGCGGGACAGGAGCTGTGGTGACAGAACTGGGCGGCCGCGTAGTCCAACATGCTGTTGCCCGTAATGTCCACCAGTTGTCCGCGCGCTTTCCAGTACTGGTCGTTGCCGTCTGCGGTTCCGTCCAGAGGATGTTCAGTGAAGTTCCCGCTGCCGTCGTTGTCGTAGAGGATGGATGGCTGGGTGTCTGTGTGGTTAGTGATAATGATGTCCAGATCGCCGTCCCGATCCGTGTCGCCTATGGAAGCACTCTGGGAGTTATACGCACCCAGGGCATCCACACAGATGAAATTGCCGCCGTTGTTCCAACAGATCTGATTCTGAATGCTGGACGCGTAATCGTCCATGCCAAAGGTCCCGTTGGCTACGGCCGCGTCCAGATCCCCGTCGCCGTCCAAGTCCCCGAACTCAATGTCCTGGGTGCGCAGGTTGCCAAACTCGGAACGGGCAGTAAAGTGGCAGGTCCCATCGTTCACGTAGAGGTAGTTCTGCCCGTAGTTGGCCACGGCCGCGTCCAGGTCCCCATCTCCGTCGTAGTCCACCCAGGTGATGTGGTAGGTCGCGTCCCCACCGAACTCCGAGCGCTCGGTGAATGTGCCGTCGCCGTTGTTGATGTACAAGTAATTCTGGGCCGGGTCCGTGTACCCGGTTCCCCGGTTGGCGACGGCCAAATCGGGATCCCCGTCCCCATCGCAGTCTCCCCAGCTGACATGGGTTGTGGAGCCGCTGCCGAATTGGGCAGAGGCAATGAAATCCGCGCCGCCGGCGTTGATGTACAAGTAATTCTGTCCCACATTACCGATGGCCACGTCCATGTCGCCATCGCCGTCAAAATCCGCGGCTGCGGCCGCATAGGAGGGTAGGTTGTCGAGATTGAGGGCGATCTCGGTAAAGGTGCCGTTGCCGTTGTTCAGGTACAGATCGTTCGGCTGGGCACCACCGTCATTCGCACCGTACCCACTGGTTGCGGTTTGCGCTTGGACGAAATCCAAGTCACCGTCGCCGTCGTAGTCGGCCCAGGCATTGTCCCAACCGGACGTACCGTTTGAGCCGATGGGTTGGGGTGTGCCATACGTTGCCACACCCAACACTCGTCCAGGTTGCCCAATAATCAGGGCAAGGAGGAAGACGAAGCCCACAAGAATGAGGACCCTCGAGCGCATATAAAGCCTCCCTTTCCTTTTTTGAGAGAATGTTCTCAAGTATCTAATGATTGTATGGATAACTGTCGGACAGTCTTTTTCACTCCTAATTATATCGCAGGAATAGTTGAACGGACCCTTACAGTATGCTGACAGTTCCAAGGAGCGCGGGCTGATTGACGGGGCCAGGGCCTAAAGAGTAAAGAGTAACGATTGACGATTAACGATTAAAGGTGAGAATGACGGAATGGCCCCTTCGATGCCAAGCTGGCCAGAGAACGTCCCCATTGGCCGCGGACGGAGCCGCGCTTCGGCGGGATATCAGCGTCCTCGCCCTGTGCCAGAAAAGTGTTTTGGTGGTGGTGGGTGTCCACCACCACCAAGAACAGTTCCCCAGGCAGGTATTCTACATCAGCGTTGAATCATGGGCAAGAACAACCGCCCGGCACTGGGTGTCTGCACTTCCCAGGGGCCATAGAACGTGCCATCCCGCGTCTGCAACTTGTACTCATACCGCTCCCCGGGCCGCACTTCCACATCCTCGTACTCGTACACAAGCTCACTCCCCAACATCGCCACGCTAC
>JAADDB010000083.1 GCA_013154135.1 Chloroflexota bacterium | reverse complement strand
GAGGAGAAGTCCGCTCAGCAGGATGAGCAGCCACACGATGGCCAGAGTTGTCCAGGTGTACGACGAAGTCTTGGATGTGTTCATGCACGCCTCGGCTTGTTAGTGCTGCACGGTGACGGTCACCTGGCAGGGGGGTGGGTAATTGCCGGTGATGTCCACGACAACGAGTCGGATGGTATAGGTGCCGTTGGGAACGGCCCCCGCGTTAAAGGTGCCCAGCACACCGTTGACCACGGGCGTCTGCCCCCCCGCGAAGTAGCTCCACTGTTTCGGGTTGGCGCCGATGCCGAATTCCAGCTTGTAGAACTGGAACGATTCGTGCTGTGCGGTGCCCACAATGGGCGTCTGTCCCCGCAGGACCGCACCAACCCCAGGGGACCGGATGACAGCTCGGGGGTCCGGGCAGCGGGGTGGATGCACTTTGGGGACGGGTTTAGGGGTCGGGCGTGGGCGCCGCGTGGGCGTGACATGCCGGGGTTTGGGCTTGGGGGTAGGAGTGGGCGTCGGGGTCGCGGTGGCTGTGGGCTTGGGCGTGGGGGTAGGGGTGGCCAGGAGAACAGGCGTGGGCGAGCTGAGGATGGGCATTTCCGACGGTTCGGGCACGATGTAGACCAGTTTGGTCGTCAACAAATACGTGCTCACCAGGATGGCTACCAGGAGGATGGTCGCGCTGGCCGCCGCGTGGACCCGTTGTTGGGCGGCTTCCCTTTCCAGGGGGAAGAGCGCGGCTTTTCGCTCCTTGCGCGCCTGGTAAACCACGTACAGGTACCACGCCGCGCCTAAAGCACACGCCAAGTAAATCCACTGGGCGTATCCCGCGATGAGTTCCAGTAAGATGCGCATGTGTGCTCTCCCTTGGTCTTAGCCGATGCGTTGCACAATGCCTTGGATCAGCGCGGCCAGACGGGGGGCGACCTTTTTACCCGCTTCGAGGACCTCTTCGTGACTGGCTTCCTCGGCCGCGTCTACCCGGTCCACCGCAATGTTGGTGATGGTGGAAATGCCCAGCACCTGCATGCCCGCGTGTACGGCCACCACGGTTTCGTGGACGGTGGACATGCCCACCGCGTCCCCACCCAGAGCCCGCAACATGCGCACCTCCGCGGGCGTCTCAAAGGCGGGACCGCCGAGCCCTACATATACCCCTCGTCGCAAGTCAACATCCAACTCCCGGGCCACCTGAAAGGCCAACTCCCTGAGGGCACGGGTGTAAGCCCGGTTCATCGGGGGGAAGCGGGGGCCAAACCGTTCGTCATTGGGCCCCCACAGGGGACTGTGGCCCACCAGCCCGGGCAGGTTGATGTGATCCTCAATGAGCATCAAATCCCCCACGTGGAAGGCCTTATTCAACCCCCCTGCCGCGTTCGTCAGGATCAACGTCTCCACGCCCATGAGCTTGAGCACACGGACGTAGAAAGTCACTTCCTGCAGAGTATACCCCTCGTAGAAGTGGACCCGTCCTTGCATGACGACGACAGGAGTCCCCTCCAATGTTCCCACAATCATGCGTCCGGGGTGGCCCTCCACCGTCGCCCGGGGGAAGTGGGGGATGTCCGCGTAGGGGAAAACCTGCTCGGCCTGGACTGCTTCGGCCAGGGGAGCTAAACCCGAGCCAAGGGTGATGGCCACCTTGGGACGGAGCGTGGTGCGTTCCAGGATGTATTGGGCTGCTTCTTGGTACATTTCGAATGTGTAGGTCATGTCCGTTACCTCGTCGGTCGGGTGTGGGCACTGCTTTCGAGTTTGGGCCGATGTCCTTGGCCCTCATCCACCGCGGTTGTCCGAGCTTACCGACTCCGCGGGTGTACTGCATCATATACGTCCCGCAGGTGTTCGTTGATCACCCGCGTGTAGCGTTGGGTCGTTGTCAACGTCACGTGTCCCAACAGCTCTTGGACTTCTCGCAAGTTCGCGCCTCGGCGGAGTAAATGGGTTGCAATGGAATGGCGCAGGACGTGGGGTGTGATGTGGGCTTCGATGCCGGCCGCGCGCACGTGCCTTTGAATGATAAGCCAAATACCCTGACGCGTCAAAGGTCCCCCCCGCGCATTCAGGAAAAACGCGTCGGTGGGGCGCCGGGGGTTGATGAGCTGCGGCCGCGCGTCCCGCAAGTAGGCCAGCAGCGCCTGCGCAGCGACCTCGTGGAAGGGAACTTCCCGCTCCCGGTTCCTCTTCCCCCGGCAGAGGAGGGTGTTTCGCTCCAGGTTGACGTCGGATAAGCGCAGCTGAGCCACTTCGCTGACCCGCATCCCCGTCGCGTAGAGGAGCTCCAAGAGGGCCCGATCGCGCACCGCGCGGGGACCTTCCTCCTGTAAAGGCGCGGCCAAGAGGCGTTCCACATCCCTTTCGGAGACGGCTTTGGGCAGGGGCACCTTGGGCCGCGGGGTCTCCAGCACGCGCGCGGGGTTCCGGGAGATGACTTCTTCCATGCGCAAGTACTCGAAAAACGTGCGCACCGCGGCCACCTTCCGGGTGATGGTGGTGCTCGCATAGCCCATCTTGTGGAGGAATTCCTGGAACGCGATGAGCATCTCCCCAGTGACCGCGGCCCATCCTTCCTCCGGGAACGAGGGCTCCTGCTCTTCCAAGAAATGGTAGAGTTGGCCCAGGTCGTGCGCGTAGGCAGAGATGGTATGGGGGGAACTGTTGCGGTACACCAGCAGATAGTCGAGAAAAAGACGAATCCACGGGTCAGGCAAGGATGCAGTTGATTTTGTCATATTCCCGTGTCCTTTGCGTGTCAAAACGGTGGGCCGAGTCATTCTAACACACCGTGGACGAAGTTTCAAATGCAAGCCCGCTGCCAGGGCAAGGAACCAGGGGCGTCCCCCGTCCCGTTTGGTCGTGGGCACAAAAGTGACTAGAATACGAAGGCGGGGAGTAACGAGTAAGGGAGTCGGCCGGGCTCTGTTCTGCGTTGACCAGCGCGCCCAGGGAGCTCCCACTTTCCGCCCCGTGCGTTTGTGTCCGTCAATCAGCCCAATGCCTGACATTCAATCTCATGAGGAGCCAAGGATGGCCCAAGCACTGTACCGTAAATACCGGTCCCAAACCTTTGAGGAGGTTGTCGGTCAGGAGCATGTGACGACCACCTTGCGCAACGCGATCCGCGAAGGCCGCATCGCGCACGCGTACCTCTTCAGCGGCCCCCGGGGCACAGGGAAGACGAGTACGGCCCGGATCTTGGCCAAGGCCGTCAACTGCCTGAACCCCGACCCGGACCAACGGCCGGATAACACCTGCCCCGTGTGCACAGCTATCAACGAAGGGCGCTTGGTGGATCTGGTGGAGATGGACGCGGCGTCCCACACCAGCGTGGACCACATCCGGGAGCTCATCGAGCGGGTGCACTTCGCGCCCACCGAGGCCCGTTACAAAGTCTACGTCATCGACGAAGCCCACATGCTCTCCAACGCCGCGTTCAACGCGCTCCTCAAAACCCTGGAGGAACCCCCGCCCCATGTCATCTTCATCCTCGCCACCACCGAACCCCACAAAATCCCGGAAACCGTCCTCTCCCGGTGTCAGCGCTTTGATTTCCGGCGCATTCCGGCCCCCCGCATCGTGGCCCATCTCGAGTACATCCTCCAACAGGAAGGGAAGGAAGCGGAGCGGGCCGCGCTGGAACAGATCGCGCTGGCAGCCGAAGGGTGCATGCGGGACGCGGTCAGCCTTTTGGACCAGCTGCTCTCGTACGGGGGTGACCGGATTACCCTGGAACAGGTGGAGGCAGTCCTGGGCGTCGTGCCCGCGACCACTTTGGCCCGCTTCGCGGATGCCCTGGCCCAGGAGGATGTGTCCGAGTTGTTGGGCGCGTTGCATCACCTGGTGAACCAGGGGGTGGAGTTGCGCCAATTCCTGGACCAGCTCGTGCGCTACATGCGGGATCTGCTCCTCGTGCGGGTGGGCGGTCGCGAGACTTTGCCCGATCTCCCGCCCGAACGCTTGGATACGCTGACCCGCCAGGCTAAAGCCCTCTCCGAGGCGCGGCTGCTCCACATTATCCGTCGGCTCAACCGGGTGCACCAGGAGGTGCGGGAAGGCGTGGATATCCAGCTGGCCCTGGAAGTCGCGTTTGTGGATGTGTTCCAGCAGCCGGCCGCGCCGGTTCGCCCCTCGCACGAGGGGGGGAGAACTTCCACGCCCCAACAAGCCCCGCGCGCGGCGCCTCCGCCTTCGCCCTCGGAGCCCCCACCGGCCGGCGATGTGGAGGCTCTGGAACGCCTGCAACAGCGGTGGAAGCAGGTGGTTCACTGGTTCCGGAAGCACCGGCGTTTTAAGATCCAGGCGGCTTTGTCCGGCGCGGAACCCGTGCGGGTCAGCGGCAACCGGGTGGACCTGGTCTTCCGCAACCAATTCTCCTTGGAGCAAGTGCAACAACCGGAGGTCCTCAGCCAGGTGGCCGCGGTCATCTCCAAACAACTGGGGCGAGAATACCAGGTGCGCTGCTTCCTCTCCGGCCACTACGTCCCCGACGCGCCTTCCCATGAGGAGGAGTCCACCTATCGGCCGGGACAAAGTCGCATGTCCGAAGTGTTGAAGGACCCCCTGATCAAAGAGGCCGTGCAACAAGGGGGCCATGTCTCTGACATCAAGTAGACTGTTCGGCTTTGTCCGGCAATCCGTTGGCTGACCACGGTCACCCCCTCCGTCATTGTCTGTGGGAGACGAACGACGACCGACCACCGACGAACGACGACCGACTGGTGGTGACTGTAGGCTATTGGTTGTGGTTCTCCTCTAACGAGTAAAAGGGGTGAAGGTTGTGCGCGGCGATTCCCGGTTCCCCACCTTAATCGTTAATCGTCAATCGTTACTCCTTACTTCCGAACCCATCCGCCGCGGAGGTGCGGCTGAATCTTGTTCGTCAGCTAGGGTCTTTTGTCCAAACTCCAGTCATCCACCTATTAGCGCCCGTTTTGTCATGGAATTGTCAGGTTAGAATACCTAGAAGTTTGATAAGATATGAGCGGAAGGAGGCAGAAATGGCCCGACCAAAAAAGCGCAAAATGCCCCGTCCATCCCGTGGTGGCGGTCGGATGAACAACCCGTCCGACCTGATGGCCCAAATCCAACGCATGCAAGAAGAGCTGGAACGCACCCAAGCCCAGCTGGCCGAGGAAATCGTGGAAGTCTCGGTGGGCGGCGGTGCAGTCCACGTCCGGATGAACGGCCAGTTGGTACTGGAGGAATTGCGCATTGACCCAGAACTTCTGGATCCGGAAGAGATAGACCTTTTACAGGACATGATAGTATCTGCGGTCAATCAGGCCATTGCCAAGGCCCAGGCCTTGGCCTCGGAACGCATGAGCGCCATCACCGGGGGCCTCTCCCTGCCCGGCATTTTATAGGAGGCGGGATGAAGGACCCTATCGAACGGCTCATCGAGGCATTCTCACGGCTCCCGGGCATCGGGCCGAAGACGGCCGCGCGCTTGACCTACTTCCTCCTGCGCGCGCCCGATGACGTGACCCTGGAGCTGGCTGAAGCGTTGAGATCATTGAAGGAAGAGGTGCATTACTGCCGGCGCTGCTTCAACGTGGCCCAAGGGGAATTGTGTACCATCTGCGCAGACCCCAGCCGGGATCCCCACACCGTGTGTGTGGTGGAAGAACCCCTGGACGTGGTCGCGTTGGAACGGTCCGGCGCCTATCGGGGACTTTACCACGTGCTACACGGCGCGATCAACCCCCTGGCCAACGTGGGCCCGGAGGATTTGCGCATTAACGAACTGGTGGAACGGGTCCAGAAGGAACCCATCCAGGAAGTCATCCTGGCCACCAATCCCAACATGGAAGGGGAGGCCACGGCCATGTACATCGCCCGGCTCCTGCGTCCGTTGGGAGTTCGTATCACGCGCTTGGCGCACGGCCTTCCCATCGGTGGGGATCTGGAGTACGCGGATCAGCAAACATTGGCGCAAGCCTTGGAAGGCCGGCGTCCTGTAGAACCATGAGGGTGACGGAACAGGAAGAGGGAACCTTGTTCATCCGTCCGGAAATGACCGATTACATTCGTACCCTGATGCGCAGCACAGCACCGGGGGATGTACTGACAGCGTTGCAGGACGTCCTCCGACAACGCGGATATGCGACCGCGCGCGTGCGCTTGGGCTCCCAATCTCCCTGCGAAGAGAATGCATCGTCGGTCACCGCGCCGGATGGCCGCTGTTGGACCTTCGCCCTGCCCGACGTGGAAGAAACCCTCATTGTCGAGATCAGAACCCATCCCGAGGACAAACCCATGCCGGCGGAACTCCAACCATACATCGAACTCGCCCAAGACACCCTCCAACGGATCCTGTTGGAGCGGCAACACCGGGCACGATTGGGATTGGTGGTGGAACGCCTTGGCGCGTCCGTGGATGAACCCCACGTGTTGACCTCCCTCCTGGAGGAGATCCTGGACATCTACGACATGCACGACGCGTACGTGCTGCGCTATCAGGAGGAATCCTCCGACTTCCGGGTGGAAGCCATCGCCCACCGAAGCGAGGACATTCCCCCGGCCCAACCGGGACACATCTTTGACTTGAACATGTGCTCAGCCCATGCCCTCGTCCTGGAGACGGGAACGCCCCAATGGTTCATCCGGGGAGGAGAACCCGACTTGAACCTGTGGGAATGGGGCGTCTTCTACTCCCCCCAGAGCACTCGGGCCCTCCTCATCCCCTTTTGGCTGAACACCCAGGAGATGGGCATCCTCGGAGTGGGGGGGGATAAGATGGGCCTGTTGGAAGAGGATCTCCTCTTCCTCCTGCGCTACAGCACATTGGCCATCGAGCGGGCCCACGCGTTCCAGGAAGCATTACAGCACCGCCGCGAGACAGAGCTCATCCTCAACCGGACCCTGGCAGGCATTCTCCTTTTGGACTCCCACTTCCGGGTCCAGCGGGCGAATGAGGCAGCCGCCCGCTTTTGGCACACTCATCCATCCTTGCTGATGGGCAAGAGCGCGGATGAACTCTTCGGCCCCTCCTTCCTCCTGCCCCAAGGGCCCTTGCATCGAACACAGGAGGGGACGTGTACCGTGGAATCCGTGGAGTGGACGTTGGAGGTGGGGGAAGAGGAGCGCACTCTGCTCCTTTCCATCACCCCCTGGACGGGGAACGGGGAGGAGGCTGGGTATGTCATCAGCTTTTTGGACATGACGGAGCACAAGCGTTTGGAGCGGCTGAAGGAGCAGATGTTGGCCAATGTGACGCACGAGTTGCGCACGCCCATCGCTGTTATCCGCGGGTACGCGGAACTCCTCCTCTCCCAACTCCCCCCGGATGCACCTCCCCTGTGGCCTGAAGCCCTGCACATCATAGAACAGCGGGCCAACGACTTGCTGGATATGGTGGTCATGTACCTGGACTTGGCCCAGTTGGAGGCCAACGGTCATACCCTGCACCGGGAACTCGTGAGCGTGCCCACAGTGGTGGAGGAATTGGTCACCCAACTCATGGGCCGCATTCGACATCCTCTGGACGTGGCCGTGGACATTGCCCCCGAGGCCCGGCAAGTGTACGCGGATCCCCACCTGTTCAGCCAGATTGTGCGGCATTTGTTGGACAACGCGATGAAGTTCACCGCCGCGGGGGGGCATGTGTGGCTGCGGGTGTGGGAGGAGGATGGGGACTTCCACATGGAAGTAGGCGACACGGGCATGGGCATTCCGGCCCAGGAGGTGAACCACATTTTCGAGCGCTTCTACCGGGCCAGCAATGTGGAATACGGCATCCCCGGCAGTGGTTTAGGGCTCACCTTGGTGGAAGAAGCCGTACGCGCCCACGGCGGCACCATCGAAGTGAACAGCGAGGAAGGCAAAGGCACGGTCATCCACCTCACCCTTCCCCAGGCCGTCCCGGAGACACGGAACGATTGACCGTGAGGGCCGAGGGTCCGTCCGGCAAGGCGCTATCGTGGGCGCCCTCGGGCCAATTTGCCCAAAATTCCTCAAATTCACCGCATCCAATGAAACCAAAAGCCGCGGCTCTCCGTAAGAGAATAGTGCGAAACCCGAAAGGGAAGCAGCTTTAAAACCCATCCACGCATGCGGACGTGGTGAGCCGAGAGGGCTTGCCAACCCCCGTCCGAAATTTGCCGAAATTCCCGAAGTCCATATAATCGAGCCTTGCGTCTGTTGGCCGCCACTGTCGGCAGCGGGCTGCGTTACGGCTCCTTCCGAGAGAGGCCGAAGAGAAAAGAGAGGGCCTGAAAAGGAGCCGGACGGGTCAGGCTGCGGGGGCGTCAGGAGGCGCGAGGGAAAGGGAACGGCAGCACTTCTAACAATTCTCTAGTGGAAGAGACTTGACAAGGGAAAGCCCCTTTGTTATAATAAGGGGCGAGCCTTGAGAGAGGCTCCTTAAAACGCGAAGAGACGGAGGCGGAAGCGAGCACGAGAAAAGCCTGTCAGCACATGGGATGAAGGAAGGCTTCCGCCGCGAGAGCGGCGGTTTTTTGTGCGAGCTTTCGCAACCGAGGCGGGGATTTGACAGGTTCAGCAGGATGTGCTAGAATCCCCGCTTGCCTGAAGGGAAGAGGGGACCTTAACAACTGAAGAGTGACAGGGAGGACTGGCGAAAAGGAGCCAGGCTCCCGGAGATTCGAGTTTTTGGCTAAGATACAAACTCTCTATTTGATGGAGGGTTTGATCCTGGCTCAGGATGAACGCTGGCGGCGCGCCTAACACATGCAAGTCGAGCGGTGAACCCCGTCTTTTGATGGGGGGATCAGCGGCGAACGGGTGAGTAACACGTGGGTAACCTGCCCCGAAGTGGGGGACAACCACCCGAAAGGGTGGCTAATACCGCATGTGCTCGGCGGACTTCGGTTCGTCGAGTAAAGGCCAGCGCTTCGGCGCTGGTCGCTTCGGGAGGGGCCCGCGGCCTATCAGGTAGTTGGTGAGGTAACGGCTCACCAAGCCGACGACGGGTAGGGGGCGTGAGAGCGTGGCCCCCCACACGGGAACTGAGACACGGTCCCGACGCCTACGGGCGGCAGCAGTGAGGAATCTTGCGCAATGGGCGAAAGCCTGACGCAGCGACGCCGCGTGGGGGAAGAAGGCCGTAAGGTCGTAAACCCCTTTTCTGGGGGACGAGGAAGGACGGTACCCCAGGAATAAGTCCCGGCTAACTACGTGCCAGCAGCCGCGGTAATACGTAGGGGGCGAGCGTTATCCGGATTTACTGGGCGTAAAGCGCGCGCAGGCGGCCGTGTAAGTCGAGCGTGAAAGCTCCCGGCTCAACTGGGAGAGGTCGTTCGAAACTGCACGGCTTGAGGACGGGAGAGGAGAGTGGAATTCCCGGTGTAGCGGTGAAATGCGCAGATATCGGGAGGAACACCAGTGGCGAAGGCGGCTCTCTGGCCCGATCCTGACGCTCAGGCGCGAAAGCGTGGGGAGCGAAGGGGATTAGATACCCCCGTAGTCCACGCCCTAAACGATGGGTGCTAGGTGTGGGTGGTTTAAAAGCCATCCGTGCCGTAGCTAACGCGTTAAGCACCCCGCCTGGGGAGTACGGCCGCAAGGCTAAAACTCAAAGGAATTGACGGGGGCCCGCACAAGCGGCGGAGCGTGTGGTTTAATTCGATGCAACGCGAAGAACCTTACCCGGGCTTGACATGCCGGTAGTAGCGACCCGAAAGGGGAGCGAGCCCTTCGGGGCAGCCGGCACAGGTGCTGCATGGCTGTCGTCAGCTCGTGCCGTGAGGTGTTGGGTTAAGTCCCGCAACGAGCGCAACCCTCGCCCCTAGTTACATGTGTCTAGGGGGACTGCCGGCGATAAGCCGGAGGAAGGTGGGGACGACGTCAAGTCAGCATGGCCTTTATGTCCGGGGCGACACACACGCTACAATGGCCGGCACAAAGGGTTGCCAACCCGCGAGGGGGAGCTAATCCCAAAAAGCCGGTCTCAGTTCGGATTGCAGGCTGCAACCCGCCTGCATGAAGCCGGAGTCGCTAGTAACCGCGAATCAGCCATGTCGCGGTGAATACGTTCCCGGGCCTTGTACACACCGCCCGTCACGTCATGGGAGCCGGCAACACCTGAAGACGGTAGCCTAACCCGAAAGGGAGGGCGCCGTCCAAGGTGGGGTCGGTGACTGGGACGAAGTCGTAACAAGGTAGCCGTACCGGAAGGTGCGGCTGGATCACCTCCTTTCTAAAAGGCACCGGAGCAACACTCCGAATGGGGTGTTGTCTCCCACTCACGGTTTCCCACCGTGGGCGGGAGCCCTGGCTCGCCTCCCTGTCACTCCTCAGTTGTTGAGGTCCTGTGGGCCTGTAGCTCAGCAGGTTAGAGCACCGTGCTGATAACGCGGGGGTCCGTGGTTCGAGTCCACGCAGGCCCACTTGGTACACCATGTACCTTAAGAGGTTGTAGGTGTGTGACCCTTTGGGGGTGTCGGCACAGGCTTGGCCTGTGCCATTGTGTGTGCTGAACCTCCAAAGGGTGGGTTGGCACCTTAACAACTGAATAGGACGGGTAATAAATGATTCCTGCCATCTTGCGTGAATGAAGCTACTAAGGGCACACGGTGGATGCCTTGGCACCAAGGGCCGAAGAAGGGCGTGGCTGGCTGCGATAAGCCTGGGGGAGCCGCCAGCAGGCTGTGATCCCAGGATTCCCGAATGGGGAAACCCGCGTGGGGGAATGCCCACGCATCACCGGCTGAAATTCCGAGTAGGCCGGTGAAGGGAACCGGGGGAACTGAAACATCTTAGTACCCCGAGGAAAAGAAACCATTCCCTGAGTAGTGGCGAGCGAAAGGGGATCAGCCCAAACCGGCGTAACTTAGTGGCCTGCCGGCCTATGTTACGCCGGGGTTGCGGGGTGCCAGTTGAGGGGCGGCAGCAACCCTCAGGGAGTTACAAAACCGGCGCTTAGCGGAATGGTCCTGGAAAGGCCAGCCGTAGAGGGTGAAAGCCCCGTACGCGAAAAGCGACCGGTCTCCCGGACTGGCATTCCCGAGTACCACGGGGCACGTGGAACCCTGTGGGAAGCTGGGTGGACCACCACCCAAGGCTAAATACCCTTGGTGACCGATAGTGGACAAGTACCGTGAGGGAAAGGTGAAAAGCACCCCGGTGAGGGGAGTGAAATAGAACCTGAAACCGTGTGCCTACAAGCAGTCGGAGGGCTATGCCCGGTCTGTGACCGGGAAGGCCTGACGGCGTGCCTTTTGGAGAATGAGCCGGGGAGTTACTCTCTGTGGCGAGGTTAAGGCAGACACAGCCGGAGCCGTAGCGAAAGCGAGTCCGAACAGGGCGTTCAGTCGCAGGGAGTAGACCCGAAACCGGGTGAGCTACCCATGGCCAGGGTGAAGGTGGGGTAACACCCACTGGAGGCCCGAACCGGTTGGCGTTGCAAAGCCATCGGATGAGCTGTGGGTAGGGGTGAAATGCCAAACGAACCCGGAGATAGCTGGTTCTCCCCGAAATAGCTTTAGGGCTAGCGTCGCGCGTTCACTACCGGAGGTAGAGCACTGGATGGGCTAGGGGGCGCGAGCCTACCAAACCCAACCAAACTCCGAATGCCGGTAGTCTAAAGCGCGGCAGTCGGACTGTGGGGGATGAGCTCCATAGTCGAGAGGGAAACAGCCCAGACCGCCAGCTAAGGTCCTCAAGTCCAGGCTAAGTGGGAAAGGATGTGGGGCTACTGTGACAGCCAGGAGGTTGGCTTAGAAGCAGCCATCCTTTAAAGAGTGCGTAATAGCTCACTGGTCTAGTGGCCCTGCGCCGAAAATTCAACGGGGCTCAAGCCTGGCACCGAAGCTGCGGGTCTCGGTTGCCTACGGCAACCGGGGCAGTAGGGGAGCGTTCTGCGTGCGCAGAAGCCGTACCGCGAGGAGCGGTGGAGCGCGCAGAAGTGAGAATCCCGGCATGAGTAGCGTAAAAACACGTGAGAAGCGTGTTCGCCGTAAGCCTAAGGTTTCCGACGGAAGGTACGTCCGCGTCGGGTTAGGCGGGAGCTAAGGCGAGGCCGAAAGGCGTAGCCGATGCACAGCCGGTTAATATTCCGGCCCCACCTGAGCGGAGCGATGGGGGGACGCAGGAGGGTAGCCCAGCCGGGCGTCGGTCGTCCCGGTGCCAAGCCTGTAGGGCGATGACGGGAGGAGGCAAATCCCCTCCCCGAGCCTGAGAGGTGATGGCGGGCCTTCGGGCCAGAAGTGGGTGAGCCCATACTGCCGAGAAAAGCCTCTAAGCGTTGATGCTCAGGTGCCCGTACCGCAAACCGACACCGGTAGGCGGGTGGAGAACACCAAGGCGTTCGGGAGAACCCTCGCTAAGGAACTCGGCAAATTGCACCCGTAACTTCGGGAGAAGGGTGGCCCCGGTAGGGTGAAGGCCCTCGCGGCCGGAGCCCGAGGGGGTTGCAGAGAGCAGGCCCTGGCGACTGTTTACCAAAAACACAGGTCTCTGCGAACCCGTAAGGGGACGTATAGGGGCTGACGCCTGCCCAGTGCCGGAAGGTTAAGGGGAGGGCTGAGGCCGTAAGGCGTAGGCCCGAACCGAAGCCCCGGTGAACGGCGGCCGTAACTATAACGGTCCTAAGGTGGCTGCGCTGCCTGCCCACAGGGTAACCTGTGGGGCAATACCCGGCTGTATGCGGGAACACCCTTAGAGCCCTGTCTACCAGGGGAGATTACCTCCCCGGTAACAATGGCAGGGATTGGGCAACCCGCAGGAAACCCACCTCCAGGTGGGGATCCTCAGAGACTATACGCCGGGCATCCGACCTGAAGGAGTCATGATCATGGACTTGTCTCCAGATTGGGTGGTGGGTTTTGTCGACGGAGAAGGATGCTTCTATGTCGGTATCAATCCCCACCCAGAGATGAGCACCGGATACCAGGTCCTTCCTGAATTCCGCATCGTCCAGCACGAACGGGATATCCAGGTGCTCTACGCCCTCAAGCGCTTCTTCCGGTGTGGCGTTGTCCGCCGCAACCGGGAAGACCGCTACGAACTTCGCATTCGCAAACTCTCCTGTTTGCTCCAGGTGGTGGATTTCTTTGAACGCCACCCCCTGAAAACGAAGAAGAACGTGGATTTCCAAAAATTCGCACGTATCGTGCGTTGGATGTCCGAGGGCAAACACCTGGAACGGGAAGGACTCATCCGCATCGTCGAACTGGCCATGACCATGAACCGGGCCGACAAGCCTAAGGCCCAGAAGATCTTGCACGATCTGAAGCAACAGGTCGGATGAAGATATAGTCCACCCCTGGCGGAAACGTCAGGAACAAGGTGAGCGAAATTCCTTGTCGGGTAAGTGAAGAACTTGCCCCGCCATCCCGTGAGGGATGGCAGCACGCCGGCTCATATCGGAGAAGCCCTCCTGCGCTAGCGGGGCGCAGTGGGTAACTCCGAGGGAAGTCGCCCCACCATGTGGGGTTGACCCCGTAACGACTGACCCGAAAGGGGAGGCGCACACACCTCCGGTGCGCAACACGCCGGCTCTCACTCCCGTGCCCAGCACGGGCCTGAGAACAGGGGGCAACTACGGAGGCATCCTTCAAAAACGGAGGTCGTGTGATACAGCGACTACATCCGTGGTACGTGACAGGTCTGGTGGAAGGAGAGGGTACCTTTTCGGTGAGTTTCAACAAACGGTCTCGGTTGTCCGTGGGTATTGAAACTCGACCTTCCTTCTCGGTGACTCTCCACCGACGGGACCTGCCACTCCTGAAAGCATTACGAGCCTTCTTTGGATGCGGGGCGATTCGGTACAGCCGCTCTGACGGCACCTACAAATACGAGGTGCGGTCGGTGGCGGACCTGGCCAAGAAAATCGTCCCTCATTTCGAGAAGTACCCGTTGGCCGGAGCCAAAGGGGAAGACTTCCGCAAGTTCGCCGAAATTGTGCGCTTGGTTCATGCCAAGCACCACTTGAATCGGCAGCACTTGCGGCACATTATCGAGTTAGCCTACTCGATGAACCCCTCCGGCAAGCGGAAATACGAGAAGGATGACCTCCTACGGTTGCTCGGTGAGATGAAGGTATAGTCTGCGCCCTATGGAAACATAGGGGAAAAGCGAAGTTCCGACCCGCACGAAAGGCGTAACGACTGGGGCACTGTCTCGGCGAGGGACCCGGTGAAATTGAAGTAGGAGTGAAGATGCTCCTTACCCGCAGCAGGACAAAAAGACCCCGTGGAGCTTTACTGCAGCTTGGCATTGAGTCATGGCTTAGCCTGTATAGGATAGGTGGGAGGCTGTGAAGCCGGGGCGCCAGCCTCGGTGGAGCCGCCGGTGGAATACCACCCTGGCTAAGTCGTGGCCCTAACCCCACGCCGTTATCCGGGTGGGGGACAGTGCCTGGTGGGCAGTTTGACTGGGGCGGTCGCCTCCTAAAAGGTAACGGAGGCGCCCAAAGGTCCCCTCAGGTGGAATGGAAACCCACCGTCGAGTGTAAAGGCATAAGGGGGCTTGACTGCAAGGCCTACAAGCCGAGCAGGTGCGAAAGCAGGGCTTAGTGATCCCACGGTTCCGTGTGGAAGGGCCGTGGCTTAACGGATAAAAGCTACCCCGGGGATAACAGGCTGGTCTCGCCCAAGAGTTCACATCGACGGCGAGGCTCGGCACCTCGATGTCGGCTCGTCCCATCCTGGGGCTGGAGCAGGTCCCAAGGGTTGGGCTGTTCGCCCATTAAAGGGGTACGTGAGCTGGGTTCAGACCGTCAAACGGGGCGGCCTTGCACGGGTAACCGGCAAGGACAAACCGGCTCATAACGGGGAAGCCCTCCGGCCTTCCGACCAGGCGACTGAGGGTAATCCCGTGGGAAGGTGGAAGGTATGGATGAAAGCCGTTGGGCTTACATCGCTGGGTTTCTGGATGGAGATGGCAGCGTCATCCTCCAGCTGAAACCCAGGGCTGACTACCGATATGGTTTTCAAATCAAATCGACTGTCAGCTTCTTTCAAAGCGCTCAAGGCAAAGATGTCCTGCTCTGGTTGTACAAGACCATAGGGTATGGGCGGTTGAGACAACGAAACGATGGCATCTGGGAGTACAACATTGAAGGATGGCAACCTGTGTTGCATTTCTTGCGAAAAATTCGCCCGTATGTCGTGGCGAAGGAAAAACAGGTTGTCACTGCAATAGAACTCCTGGAGGAGATGTTGCAAACGCCTAAACCCACACCAGAGCAGTTCCTTGAGTGGGCCCAACGAGTGGAGTCCTATCAAACCCTAAACTACTCCAAGAAGCGCAAATACACCGTAGAGGATGTCAGGCGCTTCTTGAGTGGCAAGGGTCTCCTTCCATCCCCGTAGAGACTGAGGCCGCAAGGCCGAGGCTCTGCCTCCCCACCGTCAAGGTGGCAAACTATAGGCAGGGCAATACGCCGGGCTCCTCGAAAGGGGAGTGTGGTATAGTCCACCCCTGAGGAAACTCAGGATTAAGGTGCGTGAGACAGGTCGGTCTCTATCCGCTGCGGGCGTAGGTGACTTGAGGGGAGCTGCCCCTAGTACGAGAGGACCGGGGTGGACGGACCTCTGGTGTGCCAGTTGTCCCGCCAGGGGCACCGCTGGGTAGCCATGTCCGGATGGGATAACCGCTGAAAGCATCTAAGTGGGAAGCCCACCCCAAGATTAGGTCACCCTCCGGGTTAACCGGGTAAGGCCACTGGGAGACGACCAGTTTGATAGGCGGCAGGTGTAAGCGGGGTAACCCGTTGAGCTGAGCCGTACTAATGGCCGAGCGGCTTCATTCACGCAAGATGTCCAGGAATTATGGACCCGTCCTATTCAGTTGTTAGGGTGTCAACCCACATACAGATGAACAATCGAATCCTTTGCTAAGAAGAGGCTCCGTTGGTGACTCTAGCGGTGGGGGTACACCCGGCTCCATGCCGAACCCGGAAGTTAAGCCCACCAGCGCCGATGGTAGTGAGGGGGTGACCCCTTGCGAGAGTAGGTCGTTGCCAACGGAGCCTTTTCGCGTCCGCAAAACGGGGTACCATCCGAGTATTCTTGCCTAAATGATGTACTCCCTCACGTTTCCCCCATTTTGTGGAACAACGCCCACCTTCCCCGGACAATACCCACTTCCTCCCCAACCGTGCTATAATATGGCGACAACATGCTATCCTTTGGACTTTGAACAAAATGTGGCAGCTTGGGAAAGTGGGAAAGGTTTCTGTCTTTCCCGTTTCCACGCCTTAGAGGTCAACTGTTTTGGTGGGTGCCGGCCGGGCGAAGCCC
>JAADDB010000067.1 GCA_013154135.1 Chloroflexota bacterium | reverse complement strand
CTCGAGGAGGAATCGGCCGGCATCCTCGGTGAGATCCCGGCCCAGGATCGCGGCCGCGATAGCCCGCACCCCCTCCTCATCCAGGGGCCCCAGGTGCAGTTCCCGCCATCGCACCGCATCTCCACCCGGCAGATCGGTCGCACCCCGACTGGCAACGAGGACGGCTACGGGCCAGCCGGCCAGTTCGCCCATGAGTCGCACCAACAACGTGCGGGAATCCCCATCCAGCAGGTGGCCACCGTCCACTTCCAGGATGAGGGGGCGCGCCAGGGCCAGGGCTTTGATGAAGTTGGTGAGGGCGAGGAGGGTGTTCTCAAAACGCAGTTGGGGCTCCAGTTGTTCGTACAGGGACCCCGGCCAGTGGATGTCCAGGATCGCGGCCAGGAGGGACGCGGTGCGTTCCAGTTCCGCACGCACGCTGTCCCCGGGTTCGCCCGAGGGGATCCGGCGGATCACGCTCTCGAGGATGCGGTGGAAGGTCGCGCGATTCTCCTCGGGGCTGCGGTCCGCGGACTGGTGGAAGTACTGCTTGAGCGCGTGGGCGAAGGGGTTCAGGGACTGGCGCAGGATGTCGTCCGCGGGACAGTAGAGCCATTGGAGGGGATGGGTGTCCTCCAGGCGGGCGCGCACCTCTTGCAGGAGTCGGGTTTTGCCCATGCCCGCGTCCCCGGTGATGTGCACGAACACGGGCCGTGTCCCGTCCCCGGGATCCGCCCACAGGGGGGTGATCCACGCTTCCAGTTGCGCGAGTTCCCGCTCCCGACCGAAGATGGGGCGCCGCTCGGTCACAGGCGCGCGGTGCGCGGCGCGCGCGACCAGTCGGTAGACGAGGACGGGTTTCCGCTTGCCCTTGACGGTCCGCCGCCCCAGCGGGATGAATCGGTACCCATTGCGCACCTGACGGTGGACCCGCGCGTCGGTGAGGATGTGCCCCCAATCCGCCAGGGTCATCAGCCGGGAGGAGAGGTTGACCACGTCGCCGATGGCGGTGTACTCACAACGGGCCCGTCCTCCCACAATGCCCGCGTACGCGGTGCCGAAGGTCACGCCGGCCCGCCAGGGGATGTCACGTTCCTGATCCCGGAGCGCGAGGAGGAATTCGGCCGCGCGGGCCACGTTGTTCTCATGGGAGATGGGCGCGCCGAAGAGAAGGAGGATGACGTTGCCCTTGTCCCCAAAGTCAATCTTGTTGAAGTAACCGCCGTAGATGTCCGCCAGGGCCATCACGTGGGTGACGAACTCGTCCAGCGCGTCGGGGGTATCGGGTTCCTGAAAGGAGATGAAGGTGCTGCAGAGGTTGCGGAATTCCGCGGGGATGGAGAGGTGCAGGATGCTCTCGGGGACGAAGGGACGGAGTTGATCCTCGGTCAGGGGGGACAGGTGGACGGGCGTGGGCGACACGGTGAAGGTGTGACTCAGGATCCGATAGGCGTCGCGGGCGTCGCTCACGGGCCTGCCGTGAACGTGGTCCTGGATGTGGGGCCACAGTCGGGCGCTGGCGATGATGTGACCGGCCCGGGCGTGGGCCTCCGCGTGGGCCGCACCGTCGATGGCCGGGCCCCGGTAGTAGTAGGTGTGGGCGTCCCCCCGCCCCAGAATGCCCCAGTACACGGGGCCGACATCCAGGCCGATCTTCACGGCCAGGGAGAAGGTGCCCAACCGGGTGTACAGGTGACGCTGGGCCGCCATGATGTCCTGGATGTCGAACCCGGCCACAATGGCGTGGGCGATCGCGTCCGGCCTGTCCAGCGGGAAGATGGCGGTGAACGCGTCCCCCGCGAAGGTGGAGATGAATCCCCCGTGCTCGTACACCCGGTGGATGATGGGGTCGAAGGTCCGGTTGATGATGTCGGTGAGGACCTCGGTTCCCTCCCGGCCGTACTGGATGAGTTCGTCGCTCAGGGAGGAGAAACCGGAGAGGTCGATGAACATGGTCGCGGCCTGGAAGGTGCCCCGGGTTTCACCCCGCTCGTAGTGTTCCAATATGGGTTGGGGGACCACGTGTCGTAGGGTCATGTCGGTCACCATCAGCCGGGAATCGAGCAGGTGAATGGTGTTGTTGGTCCGACGCCGGGGGTCCGAGTCCCACCATCATGCTCGACGGCAGTACGCGCGCAGCCGGGCCACCTGGTCAGGGGTGGCGATGACAATGATGGCTGTACCCGGCACCAGCCGCTCTTCTCCCGTGAGGTTGAAGATGCTGCGGCCATCGGGCATCTCAAGGGCAATGGGGACCAAACCGGTCCGTTCGGGGATGGCCGCTTCGGCCAGGGTTTTGCCCGCGAGGGGGGAACCTTCCTCCACCACTGCCTGTTCCACACGCTCGGCCTCTTGTCCTCGCAACATCCGGTCCAGGAAGGTGACCACCTGGGGGCGCAGCATCTCGCTGGCCATGCGCATGCCGCCGATGAACGTGGGGTTCACCACGTAATTGGCTCCGGCCCGATAGAATTTGTTGATCAGGTCGTTATCTCGGCACTCGCTGACAATTTTGATGCGCGGGTTGACGTAACGGGCCACCACCGTCAGCAACATGTTCCGTCCGTCGTCACCCAGCACCGCGAACAGCCCCTGCGCGCGGGAGATCCCGGCCTCCTCTAAGACGTTCTCCTCGGTTGCGTCCCCGTTGAGGATGAGGATGTCCTCAAATTCATGCCTGATCTGTTCGACCTTCTGCGGGTCCATCTCGATGACAACGAACGGCTGGGCCGTCTCGTACAGTTCCCGGATGATGTGCAACGCGGTCTCACTGGCTCCACACACAATGTAGTGATCCCGAAGTTGGGCAATGCGCTCCTTCATGCTCTGCTCCCGCACCAGTTGTCCCAGGTTGATTTCCACGAAGAAGGAGGTGACCACCGCGGTTGCGTAGACCATTGCTCCCATGCCGGCCCACATCAGCACCGTGGTGAACCAACGCCCCACATTGTCCAGCGGGAAGATCTCCCCATATCCCACCGTGGTCAATGTGATGCTGGTCATGTAAATACTGTCCAGGAGGCTAACCTGGCCGTGTCCCAGGAGGTAATAACCGAACGTTCCAAAGAGGAAGACGCCCACGACCGCCAGCATGGGGTAACGCAGGCGATAGAAGAGGTCGGCCGTCAGGGATAGCAGTATACGTATGCTCACCATTGGTTTGGGGAACCGCATGGCCCATCTCCCTCACGGATCTCCAAAGAAATTATAACACATCTCCACTTCGGTCTGATGTGCCGGGACGCGTGTGCTTCGGACCGGATTCTCCCGGCCGAAGCACACGCGTATGTCCCTCACCGCACTACCCACGGCACATAGGTGGCACGGGAGAGGACGTACAGTCCGATATCCGCCTCCACCACCGTGTTCGCGGCCACGTCCACGGTGATGGGGAGGTCCGTGGTGGGCCAGATGCCGCCGGCCTCGACCGTCAGCATGTAGGTGCCCGGCGGCACGTCCTCGAACCGATACCGACCCTGGGCATCGGTTTCCGTCTTCCACACGGCCAGTGCGTGGAGGCCCGTTTGTTCCTCCAAGCGCACGGTGATGCTTGCCAGGCCCGGCTCCTCAGGCTGTCGCACCCCATCCTGGTTCACGTCGTTCCACACCACACCCGTCACGGTTCC
>JAADDB010000235.1 GCA_013154135.1 Chloroflexota bacterium | reverse complement strand
TAAGGGGGGGCTGAACAGGGCGCACGGCAGTGCGCCCCTGCCGCATCGTAACCGGCCAGGAATCGCCACCCTCGGCCCATGATGGCCTCCCGCCCTTTTACTCGTTACTCGTTATGCGTTACAACTTCGCCCATCCCGCCCGATCCTAACTTCCCGCCAACCCCTTTTAATTGTTAATCGTCAATCGTTAATCGTTACTCATAGGGCCAACCTCGCCCTTCACCCAACCCCCTTAATCGTTACTCATTAATCGTTAATCGTTACTCCCCCCCCTCCTCCACAAGCACCACAATAAGGCGGCCGGGGCCATGAACCCCGGTGGCCAACGTCTGCTCGATATCCGCGGTCTTGCTCGGGCCGGTGATAAGAGTCACAGAGGAGGGCAAGGGAGAGGATGCCCCACGCCATTGAGCCACCCAGGTAAACAGATCCACAGTGACGCGGGAGGCCGGCAACAGAACCACATGCACAGGAGGCAGAAGGACGGCCAAACGACTGTGCGCCGGCCCACTCGCCACAATGACCGTCCCCGTCTCGGCCAACGCAGCCACCGCACTGCTCACCCCTACGTCCGCTTCCCGAGCAAAGGAGCGCACATCCCCATCCCGTCCCACCACATGCCACTCCACCGTCGGCCACCGCGCGGCCACGTCAAACCGGTCTAAGGGCGGATCGGGATTCACCACCACCCGCTTCGCGCCCACATCATCCAACACCTTTCCCAGCGCCTCCCACGCCCCCTCCCAATTGGCTACGCGCAGAAACTCCCCTCCCACCTCTTCCAAAGCCTGACCAAAACGTGCGATGAGGTCGGGAAAATGACGGCGGGAGCGCCAGGCCGGAGGATGAGGCTCATCCCGCTGTTGGGCTCGCAAACGGGCAAGGATGATCTCCCGAGCGTCCATCACACATCCCCCCTTTCCCACAGATCCCGAAACAGCCGCGGCGCGGGCGCGGGCAAACGCCGCCCGGCAAAGGGGTCCCAACGCGGGGGCAAGTGGAGACGGCCTTCTCGGATGAAAGGCCGCAGGAGCCACCGCATCATCCTGGAAGCCCAACGGTACCACCGCGGGTGCCGGAGCACCCACGCGGCCCCTCGTTCGGCCCACCCGTCAACCCGGGGGATGAGCTGTTCCTCCACCGTTTCTGTGCGCAGGTCAATGAGCATCCGCGGGAGATCAATGCGGGCCGGACACACGTCCACACACGCGGTGCACAGAGTGGACGCGTGGGGCAAAGCAGGATACTGGTCTAGCCCGAAGAGCAAGGGGCTGATGACCGCGCCGATGGGGCCGGTGTACGGACTGCCGTACGGATGTCCCCCCACCTTCCGGTACACAGGGCAGACGTTTAAACACGCACCGCATCGGATGCACTGGAGGACTTCCTCGTAAGAGGTGCCCACGTATGTGCTCCGTCGGTTGTCGAGGAGGATGATATGCATGTGCTTGGGACCGTCCACATCTTCCGGTCGGGCCGGGCCGGTGAGGATGCTGGTGTAGACGGAGAGGGGTTGACCGGTGGCACTCCGGGCCAGAAGGGCAAGCCACACGGCCGCATCGGCCCAGGTGGGCACGATTTTCTCGATACCCAGGATGGCCACGTGCACCGGAGGGGCCGAGGTGACGAGTCGGCCGTTGCCTTCGTTGGTAACAAGGACGATGCTGCCCGTCTCCGCGACGGCCAAGTTGGCCCCGGAAATGCCCATCCCCGCGAGGAGGAATTTCTCCCGCAGGAACCGCCGGGCCGCGGCAGCTAAGGCCGGAATGTCATCAGGGGAGAGGTCCTGGCCCGTCGCGCGGCTGAGGAGTTCGGCCACCTGTTGGCGGGTCTTGTGCACCGCGGGGGCAATGATGTGGGATGGGCTTTCCCCCGCCAGCTGGATGATCCACTCCCCCAGGTCGGTCTCCACAGGTTGGATGCCCGCGGCCTGGAGGGCAGCGTTCAGGTGGATCTCCTCCGACGTCATGGACTTGCTCTTGACGACCATCTGGACGCGGTGTTCACGGGCGATCTGGACCACGATGCGGGTGGCTTCCTCGGGTGTGAGGGCCCAATGGACAACCGCACCCGCGTCTTGGGCCCGACGCTCGAACGTCTCTAGATGGTCGGCCAAGCGCGCCAAAGTGGCCCGACGGATGGCTTTGAGGTGATCGCGCAGGGCCTCCGCGTCGGGGAGTTCAGCCAGCGCGCGCTCCCGTCCTTCCCGAAAATGCGCGGTCGCCCCCGCGAGGGCTTGCTGGAGAAAGGGATCGGCCAGGGCCTGGCGTGCTTGGGCACGAAAATGCCCCAACGTCACCGGACTCATATCCGTCCCTCCATGCCCTGTAAGGCAAAGGGGAAAACCGGTGCAGGTCGATGGGTCATCATCCCTCATTCTCCTTGTCCAACAATCCCACGGCCCGGGCCAGGATGACGGCCACGTGTTCCACGTGGATGGGGGTATGATCCAACATGCCCCGCATTTGTAGCAGGCATCCGGGGTCCGCGGTGACCAGGATGGAGGCCCGCGTTTCTACCGCTTCCCGGAGTTTATCCGCGGTGATGGCGTTGGACACTTCAGGCACCCGGACGGAGAAGATACCGCCGAAGCCACAACAGCGGTCCGATTCGGGCATTTCGTTGATGGTGACGCCCGCGGCCTTCAGCAGGACCCGCGGTTCCTCCCGCAGGTGGAGCATGCGGGCCATGTGACAGGAATCGTGATAGGTCACGGGGGGCAGGGAACGCGTGGGAACGGGCTGCCATTCAGCCACGTGGACGAGGAATTCGGTGAATTCGAAGGTGCGTCGGGCCAGGGCCTGAGCCCTCTCGTGCCAACCGTCATCTCCCCGCAGGAGGTGGGGGTAGTGGACACGCAGCATGGCCGTGCACGACCCGGAGGGCAAAACGATGTAGTCGTAGGGTTCGAAGATGGCGATGGTGCGCCGAGCCAGGTGGATGGCTTGCTTGCGGAAACCACTGTTGAGGAAAGGCTGGCCGCAGCAGGTCTGTTCAGGGGGGAAGTCGGGTTGAAAACCGGCCTGCCGGAGCAGGCGCACCGCGGCCACTCCGACTTCCGGCAAGAATTGGTCCACCAAACAGGTGGCAAAAAAGGCAATCCGACGCGCGGCCGTAGCCATGTGTCCTCCCATCCCGTGGAATCCCCACACGCCTATTGTACACGTATCTTGGGGCTTTGGACAAACGTCGGCGCTGCTGAAAAACTTCGTCGTACCTCGGCGGCGGACGGGTCCGCACCCCGGCGGAACTCCGACGTCCTCGCCCCGTGCATAGGAAGAGTTTTTGGTGGGTGCTGGCCGGGGTTCGCCCGGCCAGCACCCACCAAAAACAGTCTGAGATGAGAAGAGGGGGCCTATCCCTTTTCCACACGTCCAATGATAGCTCGGCTGAAAAACTTCGCCGTACCTCGGCCGCGGACGGGGCCAGGGCCTAACGAGTAAGGAGTAACGATTGACGATTAAGGCGAGGGCACGGCCATGCGCCTCTACCGTGCGGGTACATCGATAAGTTTCAGTAGTACCGCGGTGGCGGAAGGTTCTCAGAGGCGCCTTTCAGCAAATCCGCGGGAGGAGATCGCCCGTGAGGGGCGGGAGGATGCGTTCTGCACCGAGGGAG
>JAADDB010000032.1 GCA_013154135.1 Chloroflexota bacterium | reverse complement strand
CGGGCGAAGCCCGCCGCCCACCCACCAAAAACTCTTTCTATGCACGGGGCGAGAACGTCGGCACCCTGCCGAGATGCGGACCCGTCCGCCGCCGAGGCGCTACCAAATTTTGTCTGTCAATTAGGTGCAACGGAACGGAGCCCGTTGGGGAGAAGATTCTGAAGGTTCCCTACCGGAGAGAATTGTTTTGTGTGTGTGGTGGGCGGGCGAAGCCCGCCCACCACACACACAAAACTCTCTCTATGCACGGGGCGAGAACATCGGTGCCCTGCCGAGGTGCGGACCCGTCCGCCGCCGAAGTACGACCGAATTTCGTTACTCAATCAGCAACACATCAACAAGGAGGATACAGCAATGGCTGCTGCATTCGAGTTCTTGCTCGACGATGAGCATCGCATGATCCGGGACGCGGTGCGGGAGTTCGCGCAGAACGAAATCGCTCCCGTGGCCGCCCACTACGATGAAACAGGGGAATTCCCCATGCCCATCATCCGCAAGATGGGAGAGATGGGCCTAATGGGCATCGAGATCCCGGAGGAGTACGGGGGCTCCGGCCTGGACACCCTCTCCTACGTCCTGGCCATGGAAGAGGTGGCCAAGGCAGATGTGGCCACCAGCACCATCATGTCGGTCAACAACTCCCTCTACGGGTACGCGATTCTCCGCTACGGCACAGAAGAACAGAAGGAGAAGTACCTGGTCCCGGTGGCCAGCGGCCAGGCCATCGGCGCGTATGCCCTCACCGAACCCCAATCCGGCTCCGACGCGGCGAACATGAAAACGCGCGCGGTGCTCAGCGAGGATGGGCAATACTACCTCATCAACGGCCGAAAGTCCTGGATCACCAGCGGTCCGGTAGCCGACTACTTCATCCTCTTCGCCATGACCGACCCGGAAAAGGGACATCGGGGTGTGACCGCGTTCATCGTGGAAGGGGATACGCCCGGGCTCATCCGGGGGAAGGTGGAGCCTAAGCTGGGCATTCGGGCCAGCGCGACATGCGAGCTCTTCTTCGAGGACATGAAGGTGCCGGTGGAGAATGTGTTGGGAGAACCGGGCATGGGCTTCAAGATCGCCATGTCCGTGCTCGATGTGGGGCGGATCGGCATCGCTGCCCAGGCCCTGGGAGTGGCCGTGGCCGCGTTGGAGGCTTCTGTGGACTGGGCCCGTCAACGGGAGGCTTTCGGCCACAAGATCGGGGAGTTCCAGGGCATCCAGTGGAAGATCGCGGACATGAAGACCCGGATCGAGGCCGCGCGGGGCCTCATCTACAACGCGGCCATGGCGAAGGAGCGGGCCAAGGAAACGGGAGAACGTTTCACCCTGGAAGCGTCCATGGCCAAACTCTTCGCCAGCGAGACCGCGATGTTCTGCACCCATCAGGCCGTGCAGATCCACGGCGGCATGGGGTACAGCAAGGAGTTGCCGGTGGAACGCTATTTCCGGGACGCGAAGATCACGGAGATCTACGAGGGCACCAGTGAGATCCAACGTCTCGTCATCGCCCGACAGGTGTTGGGGCTGCGCGGCAGTTGCTGAGGGAGGGAGGTCAGATGCGAGCCATCGGCTTTTTTGAACACAGCGATAGCCTGGATGTGATCCAGGTCCTGGATCTCCCGGTGCCTTCGCCCGGCCCCGATGAGGTGCTTGTGCGGGTGCACTACGCCGCGCTGAACCGGTTGGACGATTGGGTGCGCCGGGGATGGCCCGGATTGCACCTCACCTTCCCCCATATCCTGGGGTCCGACATGGCCGGGGAGATCGTGGCCCTGGGAGACGCGGTGGAGGGATGGGAGGTGGGAGACCGGGTGGTTGCGAACCCGGGGCGCTGGTGTAACCGGTGTGAGTGGTGTGAGAAGGGAGAACACAGTCTGTGTGTGGCCTACGCGATCATGGGGGAACACATTCCGGGCACGTACGCGGAGTACATCACCGTGCCCGCGTGGACCTTGGTCCGGGTGCCCGATGGGTTCCCCCTGGAGAAGGCCGCGGCCGCGCCTCTAGTGTACTTGACCGCGTGGCGTATGCTCTTTACCCGCGCACAGCTGCGCGCGGGGGAGCGGGTGTTGGTGGTGGGAGCAGGAGGCGGGGTGAACAGCGCGGCCATCCAGTTGGCCAAGATGGCCGGCGCGTATGTGTACGTCGCGGCCGGCGGTCCGGACAAGGTCCGCTTCGCGCGCGAGTTGGGCGCGGATGTGGTGTACGATTACCGGGCTCAGGAGTGGTGGAAGGAGGTGTACAAGGACACGGGGAAACGGGGGGTTGACCTGGTGGTGGACAACGTGGGCGAAACCACATTTCCTCGGAGTCTCCGCGCGCTGGCCAAGGGCGGGCGTTTGGTGACGGTGGGCGCGACCACAGGTCCTCGGGGTCAAGCGGACATCCGGCTGATCTTCTGGAAGCAAATCAGCATCATCGGCTCCACCATGGGGTCCCAGAGCGAGTTTCGCGCGGCCATGCGCGCGGTGTTCGAAGCCGCGGTCGACCCGCCCATTGACAGCGTGTGGCCCCTGGACGCGTATCCACAGGCGCTGGAGCGCATGTTGCGGGGGGAACAGAAGGGGAAGATCCTCCTGAAACTCCTGTGAGGGCGGAGAATACCAGAATGAAGGGATCGTGGGATGCTTGGTTGAGGCGCCCTTGGGTTGCGGCGCCTATTATTGTGGCTAACGCGTTGGGGTTTGTGCTGGGTATCATCTACTGGTACGGAGGACAGCTGGCTCAGACACCCTGGTACTTGTGGCCCTTTGTGCCCGATTGCCCCTTGTTCGCGTTCCTCTTCATCCCCGCGTATCTCCTTGTCCTGTGGGGCAGGGGGAATAACCCGTACAACTTGCTCGTGGCCTTTGGCCTGATCAAGTACGGGGTGTGGACAAATGTCGCGTGGTACGCGTATTGGGCCGTCGGGCACCCGGTGGAATGGATGGGCGTGGCCATGTGTTTGACGCATTTGGGGATGATTTTGGAAGGGGTGTACTTGCTCCGCTATGTGCGACCAAGGAGCTCGTGGATTTCGTTGACGTGGGCTTGGTTTGTGCTCAGCGATGTGTCGGATTATGTGTGGGGCACATATCCCCGCATGCCGGACGAGCGTATTTTGCCCATTCTCCAGTGGCATACGATCGCGTTCACCTGGCTGGGCACGTGGTGGCTCTGGAGGAAGAGGGAGGAACGATTGACGATTAATGAGTAACGATTAAGGAGTTGGCTGGAGGGCGAGGTCTAATGAGTAACGATTGACGATTAACGATTAAGTGGTATCGGCTGGAGGATGAGGTTAGCTTGATTAGGCGAGGGTTGTAACGAGTAAAAGAGGCGGGATGTCCATTGTGGGCCGTGTGTGGCGATTTTCGGCCGGTCATGCGCCTCCACCCGTGTCCCACACAATCCCCTTGGCCCCCTCCTCTCTCCCAGCATTGGGAGAGAGGAGGGGCGAAATGTCTGCGAGCTTTCTCCCGCCAACCCACGAGGGGTGGAGTGAGGGCCGAAAAAGCCCCTTCCGGGGGCTTCCCCCCCATTTAGCCCGGGGGTTCAGCCCCGGGCGATGGGGCATGACCACACATGGTTGTATGCGAACGGTACGGGCGCCCGGCCGTGCGCCCTGTTGAGCAGCCGGATAAATCCGCCTGCTCAACAGGAGCCGTCCCTTCGGGACGAGGACACGTTGGCCGG
>JAADDB010000111.1 GCA_013154135.1 Chloroflexota bacterium | reverse complement strand
ATCGCCACAAACGAGCCGAGATGGGCGCTCCCGCCTTTTTTACTCGTTACTCGTTACTCGTTAGGAACTCCGTCTATCCCAGCCAACCTCGTCCTCCAGCCAACCCACCTTAATCGTTAATCGTTACTCCTTAATCGTCAATCGTTACTCCTTCCCCAGTGTACCACGGCTGGAGCGAGGAGGCAAGGACATTTGAGGAGCAATAGCCGGCTCGGCCGAAAAAACATGCCAGGGCCTCGACAGACTCGTTACGCCCCCAACTTCGCCCATCCCGGCCGATCTCGCCCTCCAGCCAACCCCGCTTAATCGTTAATCGTCACTCATTACTCATTCGTTTTGACACCTCTCCCGGCCTGGCCTATAATGAAGTCCTGTTCTACACGAAAAATATCCCTCCCCCAACCCATGACGGGGAGATGCCCACCGATATACGCCTGATACCGGGAACGAACACCCACCGTTCACACCAAGTAAGGAGGAAAATCCCATGGCCGAAAAACACGGCGAAACCGGACAACCGGCCCTCTTCGAGCCCCCAAAAGAAGAGGTACGCCCCGCGGAGCCGGTGGTCAGCACCCCCTTGACCGAAGCTCTCACCCTGAACGCGGCTTTACCCGCGTTCGAAACGTACATGCGCCAACGAGGGTTCGCGGAGAACACCCGTAAGGCGTTTCTCGGAGACCTGCGACTCCTGGTCAAGTACCTGGGCGGCGACCGACTGGTCAGCACCATCACCGTGGAGGACTTGGAAGGCTTCCTCAACTGGCTCCACCAACGACAGGACCCGCCTCCCAAACCCAAGACCATGGCCCGACGCATCACCACCTTGAAAGTCTTCTTCAGCTTCCTGGCCGAACAGAAGATCATCGCGGAAGACCCGGCCGCGTCCATCCCCCAGATCCGGGCCAAAACGCCCCTCCCGCGCATCCTGCACGACGATGAAGTGGAACGCCTTTTGGACGCGGCCCAAAAACGCCTGTGGGGCCGTCATCCCGACCCCCGACCCTACCTCCTCATCAGCCTGGTCCTTTACACGGGCATCAAAAAGGGGGAGCTGGTGAACATCAAACTGACCAACATCGACCGCTCCAACCCCAAACGTCCCGTGTTGGAAATCCGCTACGACAACCCGCGCATGCGACACAAGGAGCGAAACATCGCCTTCCCCGCGTCCCTCCTCCCCGTGCTGGACCAGTACCTCCAGATCTACAAGCCAAAGGAGCGGCTCTTCGAGTGGACGCCCCGCAACCTGGAATATGTCCTCGCGGACATCGCGGAGGAAGCGGGCATTGAGGGCGGCGTTTCCTTTGAAATGTTGCGTTGGACGTGCGCGGTTCGGGATTACCGCCGAGGCATGCCCGAAGAACAACTGCGCCAGAAGCTGGGGCTCTCGCCCGTCACGTGGCGGGAGACGTTCGAGAAAATCCAAAAACTGGCTTCTCCCGGGCTATGAGTAATGAGTGACGATGGACGATTAACGACTAAGAGGGGTTGGCCGGAGGAGCAAATCGGGCTGGATAGGCCGAGCTTGTAATGCGTAACGAGTAAGGAGGGAGAATCGGCTGAAGGACGAGAGCGGCCTGGATAGGTGAAGATGGTGACGAGTAAGGGGATGACGGTCCATCGCGGGCCGGGGAGGGGACTCTCGGCCCCGTTCCTCCTAATCGTTCGGCGTCCCGTCCGCGGCCGAGATACTAACGAGGTTTTCGACCGAGCCACGATATGACATCACATGCTCTTGTCATTTTTGATATCGATGGGGTTTTGGTGGACGTGCGGTCCTCCTACCACCAAGTCATCCAACGCACGGTGCCCTTGTACCTGCGCCACATCTTGGGACTTCCCGCTGCGGAGGATCTCATCGGCGCGGAACATGTGGCCGCGATGAAGCGGATGGGCGGATTCAACAACGATTGGAACAGTGTGGCCGCGATGCTCTACACCCTGGTCGCACATCTCCCTCCCACACCCCGTCCTACAGGGGAAACCCCCGCCCAGGTCCGGGAAAGCACCCGTGGCCTGGCCCACCATCCCGACCTGGGGAAATGGCTCCGGCAGGGGAGTCAAGCCATCCTGGACATGGAACCCCACATCCAAGCTGCTGGCGGAGGACTGGACGCGGTCCGGGCGTACGTGGGCCAACGGAACGCCCACCTGGTCCTCTACGGACAATGGGACCCACGCACGAACTACGTGTTGCGCATCTACCAGGAACTCTACCTGGGCCCCGAGCTTTTCCGTCGGATCTACGGCATCCCCGCGGAGATACACCTCGGCCCGGGGCTCATCGACCGGGAGGAGCGCATCATCTCCCTGGAAACCCTGGATACCCTTGCCCGTGACCATCCCCTAGGCCTGGTGACCGGACGGCCCAGGGTGGAGGCGGAATACGCGCTGCGCCGCCTGGGCATGTGGGACTACTTCCGTGTGCTGGTCAGCCACGATGATGTGGTGGAAGAGATGACCCGTCGGGGCACGGAGGAATTCCTGGGCAAACCCCACCCCTGGCCCCTGGAGGCCGCGGCCCACGCGCTGGATCCCCTGGGCCAAGCCCCTGTATACTTTGTGGGGGACACAGCCGACGACATGCAAGCGGCTGTACGGCTATCGCCCCGGCGCCCGGCCCAGGGCATCGGGTGCACGTACATCTACCCGGACAAGGAGGCCGCGGCCCAACACCTGCGGGAAGCCGGGGCCACCCACATCATATCCCACCCCGACGACGTCGTGGGAATCATGCAACAATCGCGGGAGGCATCACCCCATGAAACAGGACATCTCACAGGACGCGGTGGCCGCGTCTACTGACACCCAAATCGTCATCGCTCCCCACAACGAACGGTACATCACGCCCGAGGTGCGCAAACGGCTGCCCGAACTCCGGGAAAAAGCCCACTGGGTCTACCATCGCCTCATGGAGCACTACGGCGAACCCACATGGCGGGCCCATCGTCCCCCTCTGGATGAGCTCATCATCACCACCCTGGCCCAAAACAGCACAGACCGCAACGCGCTCAAAGCCTTCCGCACCCTGAAAGAGCGCTTCCCCACGTGGGAAGACGTGCTCCGCGCGCGGCCGGAAGAGGTCATCGACGCAGTGCGATCCGCGGGGTTGGCCAACCAGAAGGGACCTCGCATCCAGGCCATCCTGCGCAAACTCAAAGAAGAGCAGGGGGACTTCGACCTGAGCTTTCTGGAACGCATGTCCACGGAAGAAGCCGAAGCCTGGCTCACCGGCATCAAAGGCATCGGACACAAGACAGCCTCCATCCTCCTCCTCTTCAACTTCCAACGCCCCACCTTTCCCGTGGACACCCACGTGAGCCGGGTGAGCAAACGCCTGGGCATGGCCCCGCCTCGCGCCTCCACCCGACAGATCCGGGCCATCTGGGAAACGGTCGTGCCCCCGGAATGGTACTATCCCCTCCACCTGAACCTCATACGCCACGGGCGAGAAGTGTGCAAAGCGCGCACCCCCTTGTGCGACCAATGCGTCCTCCAAGAGCGATGCGACACCTATCAGGGCATACGGAGGTGGGAGAATGCGTAGAGGACTGGTCTGGGCGGTAGGACTCACTCTCCTGTTCCTGCTGATGGGTTGTGCGATGCGGGGGAAAGGGCCGGCTCCTACCCCATCCCCCGTGCCGACATCCACGCCAACCCCTACCGAACGTGCGGCTTCCCCCACCCCGACCCCCAC
>JAADDB010000028.1 GCA_013154135.1 Chloroflexota bacterium | reverse complement strand
GACCCGCCCCTACCTCTCGGCAGCAGAGGGGGCCAGGGTCTAACGAGTAATGAGTAACGATTGACGATTAAGGGGCTGAATGCCGGGATGGCTCTTCGATGCAGGGCCGGCGAGAGAAAGGCCCCATGGGCCGCGGACGGGGCCACACTTTGGCAGGGCGCCCACGTCCTCGCCCACCGCCAAAACGGTTCTCCCCGGAAAGAGTTCTGTGGGCATAGGGGGTAGGATGGCCCACAGGTTAGTCATTTGTCGACCTAATCGTTACTCGCGGCCGCGAATTTTGTCCAAAATCCAGTATCTGGACTAAGATAGGAAAGCATCCGCTTTGCCTTATCAAAGGGATCCTCGCATTTCGGAAGCAAACACCAGGAGGCGTGTCATGGCAAGGAAAAAGCACGTATGGGCCATTATGCACAAAGGCGTTATTGTGGCACATCCGGACACTCCGTTGGACGAAGTGGTCCGCGTCATGGCCGACACAGGGGTCCACGGACTGGCCGTGGCCGAAGAGGAAGACGCCCCCCTGTTGGGGACGATCTCGCACATGGATGTGATCAAGTACTGGAATGAGGACTTAAGCCGGTACAAAGCTCGGGATGTGATGACCCCCGAGGTCATCAGCGTCTCTCCCGATGACCTCATCGAGGATGCCATTCGAATCATGTTGGAACACCACATCCATCGCGTCTTCGTGGTTCAAGATGGCCGAGCCGTGGGGGTCCTGTCCACAACGGACATCATCCGCGAAATGCGGGGCTCCCGGTGGACGTGGTACATGAGCGTGGATATTTGACGATTCCCGCTCTCCAACGCAAAATGGACGGGTGTCCGCTACACCACGAGGCCGCGGGCTCGCGGCTTGGCGGACCACGGTGATACCCATGTGGGCCTGTGCAGGAACAACGTTCGGCCAGGCCCCTTACTCGTTATTTCGCTTGTCCAAGGAGAATGATAATGAACCCGGTTGTCGTCCAAATTGGGCCTTTTGCTATCCACTGGTACGGCTTGCTCATCGTCATCGGAGCGGTTCTGGCCGCGTTCGTGGCCACCCGTCAAGCCCGCCTGTACGGGGAAAACCCCGACCACGTGTGGGATATGCTGGCATGGGTGCTGATCGCGGGGATCATCGGGGCTCGCTTGTACCACGTGTTCTCCAAACCCACAGGGGACTTCGCGGGTTGGCCCTATTATCGGGAACACCCCATCGAGATCATCGCTTTCTGGCATGGAGGATTTCGAGGGCTGGGGATATACGGTGCGGTCATCGGTGGGGTCCTGGCCATCGCCATTTACACCCGGTGGCATCGCTTGAACCTGGCCCGCTGGCTGGACATCGCCGCGCCGGGAGTGCTCCTGGCCCAGGCCATTGGACGCATCGGGAATTTCATCAACCAAGAGCTTTACGGCCCTCCCACGAACCTGCCCTGGGGGGTGAAGATCGACGCGGCGCACCGCTACGGTGAATACCGGGATTTGGCCAAATATCCGGTGGAAACCACCCGATTCCATCCCACCTTCTTCTACGAGGCGGCCTGGAATTTGGTGGGTTTTGTGCTCCTCATGTGGATCACCCGACGGTTCAAGGACCGCCTGCTTCCCGGCGACGTGATCCTCATGTACCTCATCTGGTATCCCCTGGGCCGGCTGTGGGTGGAAATGTTCCGCCCGGACGCGTGGAAGCTGGGTGTAGGCACCCTAACGACGGCCCAGTTTATCAGCCTGGTCTCCATCATCGGCGCGAGCCTGCTCCTGTTCATCCGACACCGGCGGGCCCGATAAGGCCGCTTCGGCTTCCAGGAGTTCCAGGATCTTGATGTCCGCCCGGGAGAGCGGGTATTGCCGGATCTCCTCCAAACGCACCCACCGGAATTCGGCCACGCCAATGGGCTGGGGTTCCCCGCGCAGGAGACGACAGTGGAACGCGTGGAGGGTGATGCGAAAGTGGGAATACGCGTGCTCCACCACGCCCACCGGACGTCCCACTTCCACCTCGATGGCCAATTCCTCCCGCAACTCCCGTTTCAAACACTCGGGCAAGGTTTCCCCCGGTTCCACCTTGCCACCGGGGAACTCCCACAAGCCCCCCAACAACCCCTCCGGAGGACGCCGAGCCAGGAGAATGCGCGCTTGGTCGTCCCACACGACGCCTGCGGTAACCGTGTAATGGGGTGGACGCTTGCGAGGCGGTCGGACGGGCAATTCCCCTGTTCGGCCGGTGCGATAGGCCACACATATATCCGCCAAGGGACAGAGGTGACACGCGGGGGATGTGGGGGTGCAGATCTCTCGGCCCAGGTCCATGATGGCCTCGTTAATGGCCCGAGCCCGGCCAGGAATGATAAGGTCCTCGGCCAGGGTCCAGAGTTCCCGCTGCACCGCGGCCTTGCGCGGATCCCCTTCAACGCCGAACACGCGAGTCAACACCCGCCGCGCGTTGCCATCCAGAATGGGGGCATCTTCCCCATAGGCCAGGCTCAAAATAGCCCCGGCCGTGTATGGACCGATGCCGGGCAGGGAGAGCAAGTCTTCTCGGTTCCGGGGCAGCACGCCGCCATAGCGCTGCACGATCTCCTGGGCCGCTTTGTGCACGTGGCGAGCTCGAGCATAGTAGCCCAACCCCTCCCACAGTTTAAGCACCTCATCCAGGGATGCCTGGGCCAACGCGTGGACGGTGGGAAATCGCGCCAGCCAACGCTCTAGATAGGGGATCACCGTCCCCACTTGCGTTTGCTGGAGCATGGTTTCGGCAATCCACACCACATACGGATCCCGATTTTGGCGCCAGGGGAAATTGCGTTTCACCCCCTTACCCCATTCCAACAAGCGCCGTCCGACTTCTTTGGGAGTAGGAATTTCGGCCATGAGTTCTAACGAGTAACGCGGATGGTAGGAGTCTGTTAGTTTCTCTTCCGGCAAGAACTGTTGAGAGCAAGGCGGGCTTTGCCCGGCCCCTCGCCCTCAGAACTCCTCTCTGGCACGGGGGCGCCCCGCGGGGGAGCGAACCCCTCCGCCGTCAAGATACGGCCACGTTTTGTCCGTCGAGCAGCGTGTAGACGCCCATCACATGCCTACCCAGCGAAGGATAAGTGGCAGGAAGAAGTTCAGCAACAGCAGGAGGAGGAAGAAGCCCCAAACCCACAAGGGCATACCCAAGAACAACCGGCGCTTAGAGGACTTCTTCCTCGGCTCCTGTTTGGGCAAAGGGGTCTGGCAGCGCCAACAAACGACTTTGTCATCCGGATTCCAAGTACCACAATTGGGACATGTGGGCATGAGAGACCTCTGTTGCCGTTTGCACGGTGATGCAGATGGGTAATGCGTGTGGAACAGGCTCCCGGGCCGTCAGCCCCCCTGAAGCACGGAGGCAACGGCCTGGGCCACGTATTCCACATTCTTGGGCGTCAGGCCGGCCACGTTGATGCGGCCGGAACGTACCATGTAGATGGCATACCGCTCCCGCAACATGTCCACCTGTTCCGGCGTCAGCCCGGTGTAGGAGAACATGCCCTTCTGTTGCAGGAGGAAGGAGAAATCCCGCGGGGCCCCGGCCGCGTGCAACCGGTCCACAAAAGCCTCGCGCATCCCCCGAATGCGTTCGCGCATCCCTGCGAGCTCCTCCTCCCACAACGGACGGAGTTGGGAATCCCCCAGCACAGAGGCCACAATTCGGGCCCCGTGGGCCGGAGGATTGGAGTAATTGGTGCGAATGACCTGCTTCAAGTGCCCATGAGCCACATGGGCCGACGTCTTATCCCGGGCGATCAGGGTGAGCGCACCGACCCGCTCACTGTACAGGCTGAAGTTCTTGCTAAAGGAAGTCGCGACCAACAGCTCGGGGACCTGGGAGGCCAGCCGTCGGACCCCCCAGGCATCTTGGACCAAGTCATCCCCAAACCCCTGATATGCGAAGTCCACCAAGGGCAAAACCCCTTGTTGGACCACGCGTTCGGCAATGACCTCCCACGCTTCTGGAGAGAGGTCCGCGCCGGTGGGGTTGTGACAACACCCGTGCAGGAGTAACACATCGCCCGCGGGGATCCGGGCCAGGGCGTCCAGGAAACGCGCCTCGTCCACCACCAACCTCTGCGGGTCCAGGTAGGGGTAAAAGGCCACCCGGAACCCGGCAGCCCGGAACACGTTAGGGTGATTCGGCCAGGTGGGATCACTCATCCACACAGTGGCCTCCGGTGCCACCCGGCGCAGGAAATCCGCCGCGATGCGCAAAGCGCCTGTCCCCCCCGGCGCCTGGACGGTCACCACCCGCTCATCGCGGATGACGGGATGTTCACGGGAGAGAAGGAGATCGCGCGCCACCTCCCTGAACTGGGGAAGGCCGTCGATGGGCAGATAGGCCTTCCCCTCCTCTTCCCGGAGCAATCGGGTTTCTGCCTCCCGCACCGAGGCGAGGACGGGAACCCGGCCCTGCTCATCCTTGTAAATCCCCGCACCCAAGTTCACCTTTCGGGGATTCGGGTCCCGCTTAAACGCCTCCGTCAGCCCCAAAATGGGGTCGGGGGGGACAGCCTTCAAGGTCTCAAACATAGCCGATCTCCATACCCTTTAGTATCCCGGTCCACGACCGCCCAGCCGGCGCACGTGTTCCGGATCGTACGCATCGCCAAAGCGGGTCTTGGGCATGGTCGCCTTCTTGGCCATCAATTCCTCATACTCATCATCATCGACCATGGCCACGATGCGGGCAATGCTCGATTCCCCATCCACAAACCGCCAGGGGAAGCAAGCCACCTGAACCCGACGGTTGATCAGCAGATCGATGTCCCCGCCCAAGCATTCCGCGTGGATAATGCCCTTGGGGAACATCCAAATGTGCATCATCTGGTACATGTCCGGCGTGAAATATTCGGCCAGCGGTTTGCCGTACTTCTTGCGGAAATGTTCGTCCGCCTCTTGGGCCTGGGCCGGCATCCAATCGCGGATCTTCGTGTTCATGGGATGATCCGCGCTGCCGCAATCCACCCCCACCCACTTGATCTTCTTCTCCTCCAACCAACGGGCAAACCGGGCATCGGGGCCGGGGTGCTTGACCATGTAGCGCACTTCATTGGCAAAGGGCTGATCCCACCCAAAATGATGGTAGCCCGTGTGGATGATCAAAATATCCCCCTCGCGCACCTCCACCTTTTCCTCGATCATCTCAGGGGTGTAGATGTCGTAATCCCCACACACATCGCTCACATCCACAATGACCGCTTCACCGCTGAGAAAGTCGAAGTCCAGGCTGGCGATGTCCTTCCCCGGCGTGTAAAAATGGATTTCCCCATCCAAGTGCGTGCCCACATGGTTGCTGTGGGTGACGAGTTGCCCGTTCGCGCCATTGGGCGCCAGACGTTTGAAGTACTTCACTTGAAGAGGTTCGTATGTGGGCCATGCCGGTGTGCCAATGCCAAGAGGGATGGTCAGGTCGATGAACTTCATAGGTGCTTCCTCCTTTCTTTTAGGCTTTGGACAAATGGCTCTGGCGGGCCAACGAAATTCGGTAAAGACAGCTCTACCCTGGGGGAAAAAGAGGAGAGAAGGACGGGATTGCCTCACCCTTCCCTCTCCCTGCCAAGCCGCCAAACGTTGTCCAAAGTGCAGCTTCTTTCCACTTCTGGGGGATTTCGGTACAATGGGTTAGGGATTACACCCTGATTGGTGCCAGAACCCGTTAGCACCGGGGCGGACAGGGCATACCTTCGCGGGAATCCGACGTCCTCGCCCCGGGCCAGGGAAGTTTTGTGTGGGCGGTACTACCTCTGCCAGCCCGATACCTGACAGTATAGGCGAATTCGTGTGTTCGACAAATCGTTGGCTCGGCCGAGGACTTCGCCTTCGGGACCCTGAGGCCGTTTCAGCAAAGCCCTGGCTGATGGAGTGCCAAACCCGGTAGCGCCTGGGCGACGGATGGGACCGAGAGCACAGAACTCTTGGCGTGGGGGACAATTCGGAGCCATCGTTGAACGCCGGGTAAAGGGCTACCGGGTTGACCCACATGGTTGCACGCAAGGAGAGCTATGCGCCTTCTCCGACGTTCGGTAGGATATGCCCTCGCGGTAGGACTCATTTTTCTGGCCGCGGTGTACATCATCGCCCGCATCCTCCCACCCCCCGCGGTTCGGGTGACCCCCGCGCCCTCCAATGTCATTGTGGACCGGCATGGCGAACTCCTGTACGAATGGATTGACCCCGCGGGCGCGATCCAACATCCCCTCCCCCTGGACGCCATGTCCCCGTACTGCGTCCAGGCCACGTTGGCCGCGGAGGATAAGCGCTTCTACCACCATGTAGGGGTGGATCCCATCGCGATCCTGCGGAGTCTCTACCGACACTGGCGCTGGCAGGAGCCCCTCACCGGGGCCAGTACGCTCACCCAACAGCTCGTGCGCCTCACCCGCCTGTCCGAGGATGAACGATACGAGCGCTCGTTACGGCGCAAGGTCAAGGAAGCGTGGTTCGCGTTCCGCCTGGAACGCCATATGGACAAAGCACACATCCTGGAAGCCTATCTCAACCACGCGTACTACGGGAACTTCGCCATTGGCATGGAAGCCGCGGCCCGGGCCTACTTCGGTCAACCCGCGCGCGCCCTCGATTTGGCCCAGTGCGCCATGTTGGCGGGCCTTCCCCAATCCCCCACGGAGTTGAACCCCCTAATACACCCGGACCACGCCAAAGCCCGGCAAACATACGTACTCCAACGCATGGTAGAGGCCGGTTACATCTCCCCAGAGGAAGCCCAAAGAGCCCAGGAGGAGCCCCTCATCTTCGCGTCCACTCCTTTTCCTATTCAGGCCCCCCATTTCGTCATGTGGGTACAGAACCAGGCCGAATCCACCTTGGGAGTGGATCGCATCCGGCGCGGGGGGTGGAAGATCGTCACGTCTCTGGATCTGGGACTACAAGAGCGGACGGAACACACAGTGAGGGAACATCTGGCGCGGCTGCGTCACGACCCCCACGCGCCCCCCCACCGACGGGTGACGAGCGGGGCGGTCGTTGTCCTGGACACGCACAACGGAGACGTGCTGGCCATGGTGGGCAGTCCGGATTATTTCAACAGGGAGAATGCCGGGGCGGTGAACGGAACGTTGACCCCACGCCAATCGGGTTCGGCCATCAAGCCCTTTGTCTACGCGGCCGCGTTCGACCCGGAACTTCCCCACCCGTGGGCCCCTCCCACCCTGATTTTGGACGCACACACGGTGTTTTCGGACACAAAGGGGATGCCTTACGTGCCCAAAAACTTCGACCAACGGTGGCATGGCTGGGTCCCGGCCCGGGTGGCGTTGGCCGCGTCCTTGAACGTGCCCGCGGTCAAGGCCCTCCGGCACGCGGGCATTGCCCGCTTTTTGGCCCTGGCCCAACGGGTAGGACTCGATTCCCTCATACGCAGTCCGGCTCGAGGGCCGGCGTTGGCCTTGGGTGTGGGAGAGGTGAGTCTGCTGGAGTTGACGCGGGCTTACGGGCTGCTGGCCCGAGGGGGGAAAACCCTGCCGGTCCACGGCATATTGGCCATCTACGATGCCCAGGGCCGACGGGTATGGGAAAGGCCGACAGAGGAAGGAACCCAGGTGCTGGACCCCCGTGTGGCCTACCTCATCACCGATATCCTCGCAGACCGGTACGCGCGCATTCCAACCTATGGCCTCAACAGCTCCCTGGAATGGGATCGAAGGGCCGCGGTGAAGACGGGCACGACCACAGATTGGCGGGACGCGTGGACAATCGGGTATTCCCCGGACCGGGTTGTGGGGGTGTGGGTGGGGAATTGGGACAACACGCCCATGATGGGGCTGACAGGCGGAAGTGGAGCGGCGCCCATTTGGCATGCGGTGATGAGTGCCGCGCACGAGAATGTGCCGCGGAAGGATTTTCCCCGGCCCAAAGGCATCCGCACTGTACGCGTTTGCGCCCAGACAGGTCTCCCCGCCACGCCGGATTGCCCTTTAGTCCGGGAGGATATCGTCCTCGCGGGGGTGCCCTTTGCCTGGGCCGAATCGGAGGACGCCTTCTACACCGCAACTTCCCACGCGGGCTCTGCCGGCATCTATCCCACCCCTACCTTACCTCCTCTGACCACCATCCCCGGGGTCATCTCCCCGGAACCAGAGGCTGTGTACCGTTTGAGCCCCACTCTGCCCCAAGAGGAACAGATGTTGGCCCTGGAAGTTCAGGCCGATCCGGGCAGTTGGGTGACTTTTCGGGTGGACGGGCAGGAGGTGGGAACGCGCGGTCGGCCTCCTTACCGGGTCTGGTGGGCCCTGGAGCCGGGCGCACACGTGGCCACATTTGAACTACGACTGGCCAACGGACAGACACGCACCTTTCGGGTGCGGTTCCGCGTGGAAAAAGATGGAAGGGACTGAATGCCAGGCTGGTGCGAGAAAATCCCGTCTCAGTTCGCGAAGTCCCGTTCGGGGGCTCGGGACGGGCGCATGATGGGCAGTGGTTTACCCCAAACGGTCCACGACGAGCTCTCGTTACTCGTTACCACAAATACTTCTCCCACGCTTTTTGGAGAGTGGGGTCGGCCAGGAGGGTGAAAGCCAGATACCGGGGCTGATGGGGTTTGCGGATCAGGGGCATCCCCGCCTCCTCGGGGGTCCGATTGCCCTTCTTCTGGTTGCACTTGCGGCAGGCTGTGACCACATTCTCCCAGGTGGTTTCCCCCCCACGGGAACGGGGGATAACGTGGTCAATGGTCAGCTCTTGCTTGCCCGGTTGAGCGCCGCAGTACTGGCAGGTGTAGAAATCCCGCGCGAACACGGTACGGCGGGAGAGGGGGAGCCCCCAGCGGCGGGGCACACGCACGTAATACGTGAGGCGGATGACCAAAGGGCGAGGGAAGACCACGTTTTGGGAACGCAGTACAGCCTCCGCGGCCTCCAACAGCTCGGCCTTTTCCTTGAGAATGAGGATCAGGGCCCGCCGCACAGAGACGATGCTCAAAGGTTCGTAAGAGGCGTTGAGTACCAGGACGCTGCCGCGCATGGGCATCCTCCAAAAACAAAGGCGCCCGGTTCCAACGCGGGGACCGGACGCCCTTGTACGCCAGGGGTGACCGAGGGGATTTGAACCCCCAACCTCCTGGGCCACAACCAGGTGCTCCACCATTGAGCTACGGTCACCACGTTACCCATCCATTGCGTAGGGATGGGCCCCCGGCATGGGCCGGGGGCCGTTGGTTCGGGGACGAGGACTCGAACCTCGACTCAGGGATCCAAAGTCCCTTGTCCTGCCGGTTAGACGATCCCCGAATACCACATGGTGCCGAGGCCCAGAATCGAACTGGGGACACAGGGATTTTCAGTCCCTTGCTCTACCGACTGAGCTACCTCGGCATCAAGAGCGGGCGAGGGGATTCGAACCCCCGACCTTCTCCTTGGCAAGGAGACGTTCTACCACTGAACTACACCCGCACATGTCAACCAACATTACGTTCAGGTGGACCCGGCCGGATTCGAACCGGCGATCTCCTCCGTGCAAGGGAGGCGCCTTCCCAGCTAGGCCACGGGCCCTACGTGCGCACCCAGTGCCGACGAGAGGATTCGAACCTCCACGCCCCGTAGGGCAGCAGATCCTAAGTCTGCCGCGTCTACCGGTTCCGCCACGTCGGCACGTTTCGCCTCTTATTATACACACATTGGGCCAAAGGCCCAAACGAAAAACCCCGTTTGGACAAAACGCCGGGCGTGCGGGATTCATACCCCCGATTCTGTTCGCGGCTGTCATCCATCTCACCCGACCGAATGTCGGGTGGCGGCTCCTAGCTTGGTGGGTGTGACCCACCTTCGCCGTCGCCGCTGCGGCGAGACCCAACCGAGGAGTCCCTCGACCGGGCCCACTCGCCTTGCTCCCGGGCGCACGCTCGCCTAGCCGGCCGGGTTACCCCGAACCGCTGGTGGGCTCTTACCCCACCCTTTCACCCCTTACCCGCACCCGCCGGCTTTGCCGACGGGCCGCTGGCGGGACTACTCTCTGTTGCGGTTGTAGTCACCAGGCGGTTACCCACCTGGTGCCCCCACTTACTGTTTCGTGGGGCGCCCTTGCCCTGCCGCCCTGACGGGCCGGGCTGGGAGTCGGGAGGTTCCTCTACCCGCTTGTGCGGGCAGCGACAGCCCGATCCCGCACGCCCGAAGCGTTGTCCGCTGCCTCTCCGGCAGCGCATTATACTCAGAACTCCAATTGGCTGACAAGACTCGGTTGCACTTTGGTAGCGGACGACCCCGCACCTCGGCGGGTTCTCGACGTTCTCGCCCGCATCCCACACAAAACATGATGACGAAGAAAAAGGGGAGATAGTTCGTTACTCGTTATGCGTTACGTCAAAGGTCCATATAAGCCAAAGGGGACACCGGGCTTGCACCCGATGCCCCCCTGGCCCCACACCACAGAGGAGGAGACACCCATGCGGAACGCCTTTCAACGTTCCGTTCTACTATACGATATCCAAGGGTGTTTGGATCTCAGACATGGAATCGGATTGCCAAACAAGGTTTGGGCACACCGGGATAGTGACGGGAGCGCGCCGTGATAGGGTCAAAACGGCCTTGGCCGTCGACCGGGCTACGTCAACGGTCATGGGCAACCGTTGGCTCGTCCATTCGCAGCAGGACTTTCAAGCGACCACGGGCATAGGTGAACGCGTCCACTCCCTGGTCCAAAGGGAAAACCCGCTCGACCAACGACTCCACGTCCACCCGGCCTTCTTGAAGCAAGCGCAGGGCCGGGGGAAAGGGGCCACAGCGGGTCCCGACCAGGTGGACTTCGTCCACCACCACGCTCGTTAAGTCCACCTGGGCCAGACCGTGGTAGGTGCTCTTCAATACCATCGTGCCCCGCGGCCGGACAAAGGAACGCGCGACCGCGAATCCCTCCCCGGTGCCCGTGCATTCCACCACCACATCGCCCTTGCCGTGGGCAGATGGCAACCGCGGCGGGGTGAAAGGTTCCCCGCGGGGGACAAGGACACTGCGAAGGCCCCAGGTTTCGGCCAAGGCCAAGCGTTCCGGATGTCGTCCGGCCAGGGTGACTGTGGCACCGGTGAGGGCCATGACCTGAGCGATGAGCAGACCCAACTTGCCGTCTCCCACCACAACAACCGAATCCGAAGGGCGCACGTGTACTTGCTCTAATACCTCCAACGCGGCGGCCAGGGGTTCGGTGAAGACGGCCACGTGATCGGGTACGGAGGAGGGCACAGGGTGCAGGTTGCGCAGGGGTAATGTGAGGTATTCGGCAAAGGCCCCATCGTGCCCAAAGATGCCCAGCGCACTTCGCCGTTCACAGTGGGTGGGCATGCCATGGGTGCAGTAGTAACAACGCCCACATGTGATGTTGATCTCCCCCACAACCCGTTTTCCCACCCAGGTAGGATCGGGTGCTGTGACGACTTCGCCGACGAACTCGTGGCCCAAAATGCCTTGAAAGCCCTTGTATCCCCGGGTGATCTCCAGGTCGGTGTTGCAAATCCCGGCCATGTGGACGCGGATGAGGGCCTCATCCGCGCGGGGAACCGGGTCCGGATAATCGGGTTCATACCGCAACGTGCCATCCCACACCAAAGCTCGCATAGGGACCTCCGTTATGGATGTTGGGTACTGCATTCAGGACGAAATTCGGGACGAACGTCCCTGGTCGGTGGACGGGGGGGCAAGTAACGATTAATGAGTAACGATTAACGATTAATTTGTCACGCACTACGCTCCCGGTCTATCCAAACTGACCTTGTCCTCCAGCCGATCCTCCCTTATTCGTTACGATCTCCGCCTATCCAAGCCAACCTCATCCACCGGCCGATCCCACTCAATCGTTACTCCTTAGATACTAGCCGATGGCGTCCCAAATCCACAAACAGCAGCGGCATCCCATCCCGGGTCTCGGTTCCCCCTCCTCCCATTTGGAGGTCCGGTCCGATCTGAATATCCTATAGAGACCCTGGAAGTTGTCTGACACAATCCCATGTACGGAAGGAGGGACACCATGCGTAAAGTCCTACTCATGCTCGTTGTACTGTCCATGCTTGTTGTAACCGTCCAATGTGCGCCGAAAGCCACTCCCACCCCCACCCCGAAACCCAAATTCAAGGTGGGGATGATCTCTGACGTGGGCGGCATCGACGACGCCAGCTTCAACCAGAACACCTGGGAAGGTGTAGAGCGGGCTATCAAGGAGTTGGGCATCGAGGGGAAGTTCCTGGAATCCAAGTCCGAAGCGGACTACATTCCCAACATCACGGAATTCGTGGAACAGAAGTACGACCTGATCATCACCGTGGGCTTCCTCCTGGCCAACGCGACCAAGCAGGCCGCGGAACAATACCCGGACCAGAAGTTCGCCATTGTGGACTTCGCCTATGATCCACCCATCCCCAACGTCCAGGGCATCGTGTTCAACGCGAACGAAGCCGCGTTCCTGGGCGGTTATCTGGCCGCGGCCATGGCCGAGGTGAAGGACCCGAAGGATCCGAAGATCGGCTACGTGGGTGGAATGAAGATCCCGCCGGTGGAACAGTTCATCGTCGCGTACGAGAAAGGCATGGAGTACTACAACGAGAAGTACGGAAAGAACGTCCAACTCCTGGGGGTCTACGTGGGCGACTTCGAAGCCCCAGACCAGGGGAAGATCAAGGCCAACTCCCTCATTGACGAGGGGGTGGATGTGCTCTTCGGCGCCGGTGGGAAGACGGGCGCGGGCGCGCTGGCCGCAGCCCGGGAGCGGGGTATCTGGGGCATCGGTGTGGATGTGGACCAGTACTACACCCTGCCCAACGAAAAGAGCATCCTCATCACCAGCATCATGAAGAAGCTGGACAACGCGGTGTTCGACACCATCAAGGAGACCATGAACGGCAACTTCAAGGGAGGCGGGGTTTACCTGGGCACCCTGGCCAACGGCGGCGTGGGCCTGGCCCCCTTCCACGAGTTTGAGGACAAAGTCCCCGAGCAGATCAAGAAGGACCTGGAGGAGATCAAGCAGGGGATTATCGAAGGCAAAATCGACACGGGCTGGCCCCCGAAGTAAAATCCGGGCCAGCAAACCGGGAACCGGACGCCGGGCTTGCAGCCCGCGTCCGGCCCTTCCCTATCACCATCCCACCCAATTCTTGAGCTAAAGCTATGCGAAAACGGTTCGCCATCCTGTTCAGTACCAGTGCCATTCTCTTAGGGATACTCATCCTCCTGGTGGTTGTCACTCACATTGCCCTGAACCACCTTCTCTTACTCCTTTTCCTATTTCTCGCCAGCTTGGTCGGCTGGGGAATGACACGTTGGGCCCGCCGGGAGCACACACGAGCCCTCCTCCTTCCCTTGCTGGCCGTGCTTACTTCCCTCATCCTGGGCGGCATCTTCGCGGTGGCCACGGACCAGCAGGTGTGGGAAGCGCTGGCGCACGTGCACGAAAATCCGTGGGCCGCGGGCCAAGCCATCCTCCACAGCCTCCTCACCACCTACAAATCCTGGGCCGAGGGGTCCCTGGGCAACCCGGCCAAAATTCAGCGAGGGTTGGAGGAGTGGATTCTCACCGGCGACGCGCGCACCCTGCGCTTTGCCCTGCGGCCGTGGAGCGAAGGGCTGGTCAACACCGTCCCCTATCTCTTCACCGGGCTCGCGGTGGCCGTCGGTTTTGCCGCGGGGCTCTTCAACATCGGTGCAGAGGGGCAATTCATCTTGGGAGGATTGGCCGCCACCTGGGTGGGGTATTCCCTCCAGGGCATTCCCTTCCCCCTGCACATGTTCTTGGCCCTGATGGCGGGTGCGCTGGCCGGAGCCTTTTGGGGGTTTATCCCGGGCATTCTGCGGGCGAAGACGGGCGCGCACGAGGTTATCACCACCATCATGATGAACCACATCGCGTTCAAAGTCGTCACCTGGTTGGTGAACGGCCCTCTGGAAGGCCCGCCGGGGACCGCACGCACGCCGGACATTCCCATGTCCGCCCGGCTTCCCACCTTCTTCCCTCCACCCCTGCGCGTCCACGCGGGCATTGTCGTGGGGCTCATTGTGGTTGCGATCCTGGCCTACCTGTTGCGGAAGACCACGTGGGGATTTGAGTTGCGCACGGTGGGGCAAAACCCCCACGCGGCCCGCTACGCGGGCATCTCCATTGCCCGCATGACGGTCGTCGCCCTGACTCTGAGCGGGCTCCTCGCGGGCATGGGCGGGGCTATTCACGCGCAAGGGCTCATCCACAATGTCTCCTTGGGCTTTTCCGGCGGGTACGGCTTTGACGCGATCGCGCTGGCCCTGCTGGGTCGCAATGACCCGGTGGGGGTGCTGGCCGCCTCCCTCCTCTTTGGAGTAATGCGGGCCGGAGAAACGCGACTTCAGTCCATTGCCGGGGTGCCGCGGGAGATCATCTCCATCGTGCAGGTGCTGGTTATCATTTTCATCGCGGCACCGGACCTGGTGCGCTCCTTGTACCGGATTCGGGATGGGGAAGCACCGCGCGTCGTGAGCAGCGAGGAGGGGGAGATATGAGAGGATATACACGAACTCGAGGATTGGCCCTGGCGTACGGCGTCGGTGCCTTGATCCTTGTGGCCTTTATCCTGAACACGGAGCCCGGCATCCGGGCTGCGTTCACTTACACTGCCTCGGACGGCCAGGAAAAGGCGTGGGTGACTGTTCCTGTGCTCCCCTTCCTCGTGGGGAGCGCGCTCTTGCTCCTCGGTTTGGGGATGTACCAATGGCGCCGTGGGGACAGGCCCATGCCCTACGCGGCGGGAATCTTGGGAACGGTGGTCGGCCTCGCGTTCATCGTCTGGATCACTCGGGGGAAGTCCTTGAACACGCCGGGGATCTTACAAAGCACGTTGGTCGCGGCCACACCGTTGACGTTGGGTGTGCTGAGCGGCATCTTCAGCGAGCGCTCGGGCATCATCAACATCGCAATTGAGGGGATGATGTTGACAGGCGCGTTGGCCGCGGCCGCGTTCTTCGCGCTCACAGGCAGTCCCTGGTGGGGATTGGTCGCGGCAATGGTCTTCGGCGGGCTCATGGCCGCGCTCCACGCGGTCTTGAGCATCCGCTATAAGGTGGACCAGATCATCAGCGGCACGGCCATCAACATCCTGGCCATGGGGCTAACCCGATACCTCAACTTGCGCATCCTGGACCCGGCGAACTTGAGCAGTCCGGGGACGTTCGCACCCATCCGGATTCCCGTCCTGGCCGACATTCCCATCATCGGCCCGATTCTCTTTGACAACCAACCCACCATTTACATCGCTCTGTTGTTGGTCCCCCTGGCCCACATTGTCCTCTACCACACGGTGTGGGGGTTGCACACGCGCGCTGCGGGGGAGCATCCCCGGGCCGCGGACACGTTGGGCATTGATGTGTTCTTCCTCCGCTATGTGAACGTGATCATCGGGGGCATGCTCGCGGGCATTGGCGGTGCCTACTTTTCCATCGGCGAGGTGGGATCCTTTGAAGACAACATGACCAACGGCCGCGGGTTTATGGCCCTCGCTGCCATGATCTTCGGCAACTGGAATCCCTTTGGGGGCTTTGCCGCGTCTCTTCTCTTCGGTTTTGCCGACGCCATTCAGGTGAAGATGCAGATTTTGAAAGTGGCGGTACCTCCGGAATTCCTGCAAAGCATTCCTTACGTGTTGACCATTGTGGTCCTGGCCGGTCTGGTGGGGCAGGTGATGCCCCCCGCTGCGGAGGGCCGCCCCTACGAGCGGGAGTAAGATATGGGGGAACAAGGACATGGGGGAAGGGGCCTTTGGCCCTTGCTGATCGCCTGGCTCACGTACGGGGCCCTGGCCTATGCCGTTTGGGGGCCGTGGGTGCCCAGCCCCACGGTGGCGAACACTCTTTTGGGCGTGGACATGGCCGAGGCCGTGAAGTTCCTCCCCCAAGTCCGCAGCGGCCAGATCTCGGTTCACCGGGAAGTGTTCCTACTCCCTCAAATGCTCCTCGCGTTCACCCTGGCCATCCACGCCTGGCAAAGGAGATGGTCGTACCCCACGTGGCTACGCGTGCTCATGCAGTTGGCCGCGGTGGTGACCGCGCTGAGTCTCCTGCCTCCCCCCTGGTCCCCCGCGCTCCTGCGAGCGCCCGAGTGGCGCGTGCACACCGCGCTCATCGGCATCACCCTCGCGGTAGCCCTTTTCGCCCCCCTCTGGGCCCGATGGCCCGCCCGCTGGTTGGACGGGGCCCTGGGTGTGTTCGCCCTGCTGACCGGCACATGGGTCGGGGCCGAGCTCCAACAGGTGTGGCCCGACTTTATCCAGGTCTACCACCGTTCCCTGAATTTCGGGGGCGGGGTGTGGGCCCTGGGCCTGGGCGTTACCGGATTACTCTTGTTTGCGATCGTAACGATTAACGAGTAACGATTGACGATTAAGGGCTGATGCCGGAATAGCCCTTCGATGCCGGGTTGGCGAGAGAACGTCCCCGTTGGCTCCCTAAACGGGAAGCGCGCCTGCGGGGCGCGTGGTTGGCTTCCGGCCGGCGTATTCCTGTCCCAATCAAATACTACCTTGGCGGCGGACGGGGCCGAGCTTTGGCGGGGTGCCGGCGTCCTCGCCCCGTGCATAGAAAGAGTTTTTGGTGGGTG
>JAADDB010000251.1 GCA_013154135.1 Chloroflexota bacterium | reverse complement strand
CTCGGCCGGTCATGTGCCCATATAGAGCCCCCGCAGGGGGCTTCCCATTCTTAGCCCGGGGGTTCAGCCCCGGGCGATGGGGCGTGGGTAACGATTAATGAGTAACGATTGAGGATTAAGGGGCGATCGGTTGAAGGATGAGGTTGGCTTGGATAGGCGGAGAGTCTAGCCAGTAACGAGTAAAGAGGGCGGGAGGGCGTCACTGGGCCGTGCGGGGCGATGGGTTTAGTCGTTAATCGTTTGTTGCTTAAGCGCCACTGGGGTTTGGATAAAAGACCCTGGCTGGCGAACAAGATTCAGCCGCACCTCGGCGGCGGACGGGTCCGTATCCCCGCTGGGGCTCCGACGTCCTCGCCCCGTGCTGGAAGAGGGTTTTTGATGGGTAGGTAAAAGAGCCGCCACGTTTTGTCCAAAGTTCAAAAGAGCCAATTATCGGGGTGAAAATGCTATGATCCGACGGATGGGCGTATGGTTGGTGCTCTTGGGGATAGGGATAGGGGCCATCCTCATGCCCCTTTACCGCAATTGGCGGGCCCAGCAGGGCATCATTCCCCCGGGCATCACCCTGGGAGGCGTCCCCCTAAACGGGCATGACCTGGCCGAAGTGGAAGAGCAACTGAACGCGATCTTCGCCACTCCCGTGGCCGTGTACTACGAAAAAGAACGACTCATCCTCAACCCGGAAGATATCGGCTTTCGGGTGAAGACTCGGGTGATGATCGGACAGGCCAGGACCATGGGAACACCCTTCTACGTAGCCAAGGCCTTTCTTGCCTCCCTCCTGGGATACTCCCTGCCCCCGCAGGACGTGCCCCTCCTGGTGGAATGGGATCCCCAAAAACTCGACGCGTGGCTGGATGAAGTGGCCCAGCGGCATGACCGTCCCGCGCGGCCGCCCCAGGTCATGATGACCACAGAGAAAACCTTCGACTGGCGCCCCGGTGCGCCGGGCAAACAGCTGGACAAAAGCGCGTCAATCCCCCAGATCATCGCCGCGTTCAAACAAGTAGGGGACGCGCGGGTCGCGCACCTGGTCATTCGAGAGGAACCACCCCCGCGGCCGGACATCCACGTCCTCCAGACCGCCCTGCAAAAACGGCTGGACCACTTCCCCGGCATTGCCTCCCTCTTCCTCCGCGTTTTGGAAACGGGTGAGGAAGTGGACATCCACGGGGATGATGTGGCCTACTCGGGCATGAGCACCATGAAAATCCCCATCCTCCTGACCGTCTACAAAGAACTGGACCACCTCCCACGAGGAGAACTCCGCAGCTGGATGCGGGAGACCATCACCAGCACCACCGGCGCGGGGAACTACACTGCCAACCGGGTTCTTCGCTTCCTGGGGCAGGGAGACCCGGTCCGAGGGGCGGAGAAGGTGACCGCGTTCCTGCGGGAATTGGGCTTCCGGAACAGCTTCATCATCGCGCCGTACGACTGGCGGGGACCACCGCCCCGGCAGGTGAAGACCCCGGCCAACCAGAATCCCAAGATCACCACCTATCCCGACCCCCTGGTTCAGACCACGGCCAAGGAGATCGGCCTGATTTTGGAGATGGTTGTGGAATGCAGCGAGGGAAAGGGCACCCTGTTGGCCGCGTACCCCGATGAGTTCACCCCCGAGGAGTGTGCGGACCTGCTGGACACATTGGCCCAGAACCCCGTCCGTGATGCCCTCCTCCCCGGCGGGTTACCCGAAGGCGTCCGTTACGTGCACAAACACGGCTACGCGCCGGACACCCACGGGGATGTGGCCGCGATTTGGGGACCGGAAGGCCCCTATGTTCTGGTCCTCTTCCTTTCCACACCCAACCAGTGGCTCGTCTGGGACCTATCAAACCCCACCTTCGAGGACATCTCCCGACTGGTGTGGGAATTCTTCCAGTTTAGGGAGGGCCAGAACCCATAGCCCACGGGAGACCTCTAGGCGGTTAGGGGCCTGTTGGGGAAGGGGTCACCGCGCTGATGGGGACTCGTTTGACCCGGATGTACCAGTTGGGGAACGTGCGGTACCGGTCACTGGGATTGTGGACCGGGCCTAGGGAGACGCGCTTAATCCGGTCGCGCACCGCGAACCCGTACACCGGGTGATAGAGGGGCAACCCGGGCAGCTCCTCAGCGAAAAGGGCCTGGAACTGGTGGTACAGGCGAATGCGCCGGTTCAAATCGGGCGTTCGACGGGCCTCCTCCATGAGCGCGTCCGCGTCGGGATTTTCCCACCCCGCGAAGTTCTGCCCTCCGCCCTTGATCTGGGTGGAATGCCACAGGGGGTAGGGGTCGGGGTCGCCGTAGAGATCCCAGAAGACGAGGGCCATCTCAAACGTGCGGGGCTCCAGGAAATCGCGGACCAACCCGGCGAACGTGACGGTTTGGGGCACCGCCTCCACCCCAATGGCCCGCCAATATTGGGCAATACGCTGGAGCATCACCTGCCGAGCCGGGTCGTCATCGCCCAACAGGGTAAAGCGCAGAGGCTTGCCCCCCTTATCCACAATCCCGTCCCCATCCGTGTCGGTCCACCCGGCCGAGCGCAGCAAAGCCCGGGCTTTGGCAGGGTCATACGTGTACTTGAACACGTGCGTGTCGTACGCCCATGTGTGGGGGAGGAAAGGGGAATGGGCCACGGTGCCCATGCCGTGGAGCGCTTCCTGGATCAGAGCTTCTCGGTCCAGCGCGTAGAGGAGGGCTTGGCGCACCTCCTTTTCCCGGAAGAAGGGGACGTTGGGGTTGCGCAAGTTGGGGAGGAGTAGGGCCAGGCCCGGCAGGGGGCTGAAGAAAAGTTGGGCATCGGGAAAGGCTTCCACCTGGGGTAGGAGAAGGGGAGGGATGTGGGCAATACCGTCGACCTCCCCCTGTGCGTAAGCCTCCACCACGGCCAAGTCATCGGGGTAAAAGTGTAGGGTCACCTTCTCAATGTACGGCTTGGGCCAGGGGAAATGGGGATTGGGCTCCAGCGTCATGCTGATGGTATCCGTGGCTGCCAGAACAAAGGGACCGTTGCTCAGGGGAGAGTGGTTCAGGGGGGACAAGGCCATCTCCCCTGGGGGCACATCCTTCCACAGGTGGGCAGGCAACAGCCCGATGGTCAACTGATCCAGGAAGGGGGCAAAGGGCTCGGGCAGGGAGAACCGGACGCTGGTTGCATCCACCTCCTCGATCTTCACATCCTGCCAGAGGGCCTTCAGCGCGGGATCCCCGGGGAAGTCGGGGGATTGGAGCGCGTGGTACGTGTACAACACATCCTCCAGAGTGATGGGCGTGCCGTCGGACCAAAAGCGGTCCGTCCGCAGGTGCACGGTGAATTCCCGGGCATCGGGCGACACATCCCACCCTGCGGCCACATCGGGCACCACCCGGCCCTCCTCATCAAACCGGCCCAGACCGCGGAAGAAGAGCGCGCCTATTTCCTGGTCCACCTGATTGAAGGAAGCGAGAAGGGGGTTCAACAACCGGGGAGCTCCGGCCAGCCCTTCGTGGTACACCCCGCCATACGTGGGGACAAGAACCGTCTCGTAATGATAGGAGACCTTCCCCAAAATCCCGAGGAGGAGGAAGGTCCCCAAAAAGGCAATGAGCAATTGCCAACGGTGTACGCGAGCCACCCTACATTACCCTGAGATAATGACCGTCAACAAAGAGACGAGGAAAAACGCGACCGAAACCGCGATGGTCGCGTTGAACAACGTCTTTTCCAACCCTCGCCGCGTGTGATACACGGCCGTATCCTGACCGAATACACCGCTCAACCCGGACCCCTTGGTCTGCAAGAGGACCAGGACAATCAACGCGATCCCCAAGAGGATCTGGACAATGTACAAATACGTGGCCATGAACCAGCCTCCTTCACCTGTGCCGATGTCCGTTTGGACTGCGGTAATGGGTGGATGACATGGGCTAGGCTTCCCTGGCAAACGTCAACACACCTGGTGCGCAAGTCCAACAAGGGATTATAGAGGAAAGAGGGAGGAGAGGACAAATGCGCGTGAGGATGAGGAAGTGGGGACGTCTCGTCCGCGGCCAGAGGGCGGACGGCGAACGAGTAAGGGTGGGGCGGTCGACGTGTCGTCAGGGGGCCCGCCCCTTCGCCCTCAAACCACAGTCCGGTGTGAGGACGTCGGCGTGTTGCCGGGGGCGGGCCCGTTCGCGGTCCAAGCGTTGTGAGCTAGACCAGCGTGTTTGCCCACTCACGGAGGGGTGTGGGGATTCCTTCTGTGCCCGGGCTCAGCTGGGCAGTTTGAAGAAGCTGGTCAGCCGGGTGGCCATGGTGAAATCCCCTTCCAGCTGGAGCTTGCCGGTCATGAAAGCGGTCATTCCGTCCAGCTTGCCCGTGATCATGTCCACGTAGTCCTCTGCGTCCATGCGCAGGGTGAGGGTGGGATTTTCGGCCACGCCTTCTTCTACCGTGCACGTGCCGTTGTCAATGCGGATAACCCAATCCCCGCCGCCCTCGCCGGTCAAATGGTACTGGATGACGGCTTGGACACCTTGGGCCTTTTCCGGGCGGAAGTACTTGGGCATGGATTCCACCAGTTGTCGTGCGGTCGGACGCTTTTCACTCATGAGATAACCTCCTCTAAATGACGGTTTTCCTCGGCTTCTTCGGATTGTAGGAGAGCACGCCAATCGTGCAAAATGCGCAACATCTCCTCCTCTCCGCAAAATCGACGGCTGTAGCCTGTACGCACGTGTTGGATTTCCCCTCGCAGCTGGGAGGGCGTACACCCGCCGTCGAACCACACCCGAATGAGAAAGGATTCTCGCTCCTGCATTATATGCCTCCCTCATGGGAACGGGCTGCCTGGCTGAGAACACCCGGTCGTAACTGGGCGGACGGGTCTGCACCGTGGCAGGATGTTCCTATGTTCGCCCGCCCCGCGCGAGCCCATTCTACCGGGATGGCGTTGCGTCCGGGTTCAGGGTTTGTGCCCGTCCATCGTGGAACGGAGTCGTGTCAGCGCGCGTTGGGCTACCGCGATCACGCCGGGGGCTTGGGCCTCTCGGGCCACCCGGAGAGCTTCCTCCAGCACCGGCAATGCCTTTTCCGGCTCCCCGGCCAAGCTCATCCCTCGGGCAAGCTCCTCCGCGGCCGACGCGTACTCAAAGAGCAGACCTCGCTGTCCGGCCAAACGGAGGGCCTCCTGGGCGTGCTCCACAGCCGCGGCCACATCCCCTTGTCGCCGCGCGATGGCCGCCTCGGCCACGTAGGACCAGAAGGAGCTGACCACATCCAACGTGTCCCGTCGAGCCAGCACCGGGTCCAGGCGAGCCACCGCGGCCTCCACATCATCCCGTGCCAGGGCCACCAATGTCAACCCCACCCACACACTCAAGTGGTGAGCGCGGAACCCCTGACGTCCGGTCAGCGCCTCATCCAGGGCCCGAAAGCGCTGTTCCGCGCCGGACACATCCCCCAGGTGCAGGTGGATGTACGCTTCGAACACCTGACCCCACAGAGTGCTCCACCCCGCGGTGGGGACCTGTCGGGCCAGGCGGAAGCCTTCATCCAAGTGATGTTGGAGGGAACGCAGATCCCCGCGCAGGAAATCCACATGCGCGGCAAAGTGAAGGGCCATGACCGCATAGGGCAGAAGGGCCTTCTCCTGGGCCAGCTGGGCCGCGTAGGAGAGACACGCGGTGGCCTCCTCCAGGTGACCTTGGAGCGCGAGACTCCACCCGTACAGGCTCAGGGGCAGAGGGGCCAATTCCTCCCCCAGGAGCCGGGAAGCCTCCACCCACGGTTCGGGTTGGGTGGGCGGTTCGGAGGAGCGGAAGTGAAGGGTGGTCGCGGGTTCGGTCGATGTGCTCCGGCCGAACACAACGCGCAGCCGGGTGAAGATCTCCCGCATCACCCCGGCCGGGCCATCTCCCAGCGCGGCCAGCACATCGCCGGCCATGATCGCGGCTTCGTCCAACCGACCCACCACCGTCAACGCGCTCATCAGGCGGCGGGCCGCGCGGAGGGCCAAGGCCTTGTCTCCCATCTTCTCCGCCCACTCGTGCAGGGCCGTGTACGTGGTCACAATGCCTTCCCAATCCCCCAGGGCCTCGTAGGCCAGGCCCAGCCCCATATAGGCCCGGCGGACCCACTCCTGGGCCTGCTCGTCGGGCAACACGTGGTTGGCCAGCTTCAGCGCGCGACGGTAGTGTTCCCCGGCTTCCCGGAATCCGTAGGTCCGACGGAGGTAATCTCCGGCCAGCACGGTGTAGCGGAGCGCGGTGGAGATGTAGCGGGAGCCCGCGTGGCGGAAGTGATAGGCCGCGTTCACCGCGTGGGGGCCTGCATCCGGTCCGTGGAGGGCGATGAGGGCTTCGGCCACTTGACGGTGCAAACGCCGCCGGGCCAAGGTGGAGAGGGACGCGTAAATGACCTGGCGGACAACCTCGTGGACAAACGCGACCCGGTCATCTCCCACCTCCACCAAAAACTGATGGCGCAACAACTCCTCCAACCCCGGTAGAGGGTCTCGCGTCGCGGCCGTTTCCAACACATCCAGGGGGAACTCCCGACCGATGACCGCGGCCAGGGCCAACACATCCCGGGCTTCTGGGGACAGCCGTTCCACTCGGTTGAGGATGAGGGTGCGGATGTGGTGCACGTTCTGCACCGGGGGGATGTGCCGGGGGTCGGGCACCTCGTCGGTGCGGCTCAGGGCCTCGCGGACCACTTCCACCACGTAGAGGGGAACGCCTTCCGTCTGTTCGTAGACGTGCTTGGCCAGGGAAGCGATCACCTCTTCCGGCGCATCCCACACCCGGGCGAGGAAGGTGCGCACGTCCTCCTCGGTGAGCTCCTCCACCCGCCATTCCCGGAGAATGCCGTCATGCCGGAGTTGACTGACCAATTCCCGCAGATCCTCCTTCTCCGCCAGGGCTCCGGTGGGATAGGTGAGCACGAGGAGGAGGGGATGCCGCGGGGCCCGGTAAGCCAAACGCCCCAGCGTGGTGAGCGTGGCTTCATCCGCCCACTGGACATCGTCCAGAAAGAGGATGAGCGGGTGACGGTCGCTCAGCGCGACCAGCACATTTCCGATGCCGTCAATGAGCCGGCTTCGGTTTTCTTCCGGAGTGGTGTCGGGTACAGGGGGGAGGTCGGGGAGGAGATCGTGGAGCGCGGGGACCCGTTGGGCCACTTGGGCCAGGGCAAAGGGCGGCAGGGAGGCCCACGTCTCCGCGGGAATGGAGTCCAACAGGCGGCGCAACACATGGGTCAGGGGGGCGAAGGGCAAGGCCTGCTCCACGGCCAGACAGCGCACACCCACCACCGTGGCCCGCACAGGCACGTGCTGCAGCGCGTGGAGGACCAGGTGGGTCTTCCCCATGCCCACGTCGCCGGTGACCGCGACCACGCCCCCGTGTCCCCCAAGGGCCTGTTCCACAGCCTGGCGAAGGCGGGAAAGTTCCGCGTCCCGGCCCACGAACACCTCCTGGAAGGGCAGTTCGTAGGGGGGAAGGAGTACTCGCGCGGGGGACATCTCTTCCACCGGTGCCGCGGACTTGGGCCGGAGGGTTTGCACCTCTCCGGACAGAATCGTCCGGTAGAGCGCTTGGGTCTGGGGCGCGGGTTCCGCGCCGAATTCCTGTTGGAGCATGGTACGACAGCGGTCGTAAGTGTTCAAAGCCGCGGCCACGTCCCCGGCCAGGGCTTGGTAGCGCATGAGAGCCCGGTACGCGGCCTCCCGGTACTCATCCCGCGCGAGGGCTCGACGGCACGCGGCAATGGCCTTATCCAGTTCCCCTGCCTGGGCGTGCAAATCGGCCAGGGCGAGGAGCGCGTCCAAATACCGCTCCCGCAGCCGCTCCCGTTCCAGGAGGGCCCACTCCGCGTACGGGTCCTCCTCCAGCAAGTCCCCCCGGTAGAGCTCCAGTGCTTCGCTCAACAGGCGGCGCTTTTCCCGGGCGCGACGGGCCCGCTCCGCCTGCTCCAGGAGCTCCTCGAACCGGTACACGTCCACCCAAGTGTCCTCCGTCGGTTGGAACGCGTATCCCGGCGAGCGGGTGACAATGTAGCGGGAAGGAACTCGCGGGGCCCGGTCCGGTTCCAGGGCCCGACGCAGCGCGTGGATGGTGGAGCGTAAGGTGGTGGCCGTGGCCGAAGGGTTGGCGCCCGGCCATAACCACTCCATCAGTTTGTCCGATGGCACAGCTCGGCCCCGGGCCAGGACCAAGATCTTGAGCACTTGTTTGGCCTGTTGTGTGTGCCATTCCGATTCGGGAATGGGGTGTCCGTCCCTTTCCACTTCGAAGGTGCCCAACAGCCGGATGCGCAACGTCATTGTCGCTCCTCTTCTTCCTCGGAGAGCACGGTTTTGTGAGAGGGGCGGGTGGGGGAAGTCGACCCGCCATGTTCACAAAACTCCTCCTGAGCCCAGAGGAACGCGACCGCGGCGAGGATAACCCGGTCTTCGATCTCCTTCCGCCGGATCGCGCCTCGGATCCATTCCAGGGATCGCCATTCCGGTTGGGGGGATTCCGTCCACTCCGGGCGAGGATCTTGGGTCTTATGCAGGCCTTTGGCCAGGAAGAGGGTGGTGTGTCCTTCGATGAGCCCTGGGTTGTCCTGCACGATGCCCAGTTCTTGCCAGGTTTCGGCCGTGTACCCGGTTTCCTCCAGCAGTTCCCGTTGAGCGGTGGTCAACGGGTCCTCGCCCGGGTCTACCAAACCACCGGGGAGTTGGTAGATCACCCGGCCCAGGGGATGACGGTATTCCCGTTGGAGCAGCCATTCCCCTGCGGCGTTCACGGCGACTACCGCGGCGCCCGGTACGCGTTTGAGGGTGGTGTAGATATACTCCCGTCCCCCCGGGAGCACCACATGGGCTCGGAGCACTTCCACCCACCGATCCCGGTACACCACCTCCTCGTCAATCACACGCCATGCCAGATTCTGCGACATGGAATTTACTCCCGGACCCAAAATTGCGCTAAAATGTTCTTGGCAGGGCCTCCCCTGCCGACCGACACGCACACAAAACAGTTCTCCTCCCGTGCACATAAATGCGACTCAACTGATGGACGGACAGAACTCGGTAGTATCTTGGCGGCGAACGGGTCCACACCTTGGTGGGAAGTCGGCGTCCTCGCCCCGTGCCGGAAGCGCTTTGTCACTTTCCCAAGCCGCCACATTTTGTCCAAAGGAGTATAACCTGTGCTTGCAAAAGTGACCAGTTGCACAGTCATCGGGCTGGAAGGAGTCCCGGTGGATGTGGAAGTGGACATTTACGCTCAAGCGCAGCTCCCTTCCATCACCGTGGTCGGCCTTCCGGACGCGGCCGTTCGCGAGGCAACAGAGCGGGTGCGTTCGGCCATCATCAACAGCGGGCTCAGATACCCGCGCGGGCGTTTGACCGTCAACCTGGCCCCCGCGGACTTGCGCAAGGAGGGGCCGGCCTTTGATTTGCCCATCGCGGTGGGCCTGCTGGCCGCTTCCAACCAAATCGACCCAGATGTGGGGAACAGTCTCTTTGTCGGGGAGCTTTCCCTGGATGGCCATGTGCGACATGTGCAAGGGGTTCTCTCCATCGCCCTCGCGGCCAAGAACTTGGGCATCCAAACGCTGTACGTGCCCCGACGGGACGCGGCCGAAGCCGCGCTCATTCCCGGGCTGACGGTTATCCCCGTGGATACATTGGCCAACTTGGTGGCCCATCTGCGGGGGTATCATCCCATCCCACCCTTTCAGCACACGGTGGACATCCACGAGCAGCTCCGACATCCCGCGTACACGGTGGATTTCGCGGATATCAAGGGGCAAGAGCACGCGAAACGGGCGTTGGAGGTGGCAGCCGCGGGGGGACATAATGTGCTGATGAGTGGGCCTCCCGGCGCGGGGAAGACGCTCCTCGCCCGGGCCCTCCCCTCCATTCTGCCTCCCCTGACCCTGGAGGAGGCGTTGGAGATCACCCGTATCTATTCGGTGGCCAACCTTCTTCCCCCGGATACCCCTCTCATCCGACATCGCCCCTTCCGCGCGCCCCATCACACCATCTCCTACGCGGGGCTGATCGGCGGAGGGCGCAATCCCCGGCCCGGGGAGATCACGCTGGCCCACCGGGGCGTCCTCTTTCTGGATGAGCTCCCGGAGTTCGGGTCGCGCATGTTGGAGATGTTGCGCCAGCCCCTGGAAGACCGGACGGTAACCCTTTCCCGCGCGTCGGGCTCCGTGACGTTCCCGGCCAATTTCATGTTCGTCGCCGCGATGAATCCCTGCCCGTGCGGGTATTACGGCGACCCCACCCACGCGTGTACGTGCTCCATCAGCCAGATCCAGCGCTATCAAAAGCGCCTGTCCGGGCCTTTGTTGGACCGCATCGACATTTACATTGATGTGCCGCGTGTGCCCTATGAGAAGTTGGCCGACGACCGCCGGGGCGAGCCGTCCGAAGTCATTCGGGAGCGGGTGACCATGGCCCGGGAACGGCAGCTCCGCCGGTTTCGCGATCACCCGCGTTGCATGACCAACGCGGACATGGGACCCACGGAAGTGCGGGAGTACTGCCGTCTGGATGACGAGGGCCGCGCGCTTTTGGCCACCGCGGTCAAGCAGATGAACCTCTCCGCGCGGGCGTACCACCGTGTCCTCAAGTTGGCCCGCACCATCGCGGACCTGGCCGACCGGGATGAGATCCAGGTCACAGACCTGGCCGAGGCCCTCCAATACCGCCGCCGAACCGTGCATTTGTAGTCGGATTGACCGCCCAAACTCGGCAATCCCTCGGCCGCGGGCGGATCCGGCCCGTGCACGAAAACCGTGGCGGGCGAAGGCCGTCTCCTGCCCACGCCCGATGCCTTCCTGCTCCCCCTCCGTTTTCGTAGCGAACCCCGCGGGATGGTATACTTGCTCCACGCCCGCACAACGATTGGCGATGCAGGGGTTTGACAGTTTCGTGTGGTTGGCGGGCGAAAAGCCACCCGACCACGATTCCGCCGCCGAGATGGTACGGAGTTTTTCAGCCGGGCCGCAAATTGGACGTGGGCCGGAATGCCCATTCGCAAGGGGGAAAAGGATGCCATCCCTGTTCCAACGGTTGTTCGCTCGCACGCCCATGGCCCGTTCGACCCGGGCGTACGAGTTCGCGCTCAGCCAGATCACGTTACCCCCGGAACCCTGGGTCCTGGACATCGGCACGGGCCAGGGGTACGGCGCGGCCTTCCTCTCCCGCGCCCTTCCCGACGCCCACGTGGTGTCCATGGACGTCCGAGTTGGGTGCATCCGATGGGAGGAGCTAAAAACAGGCCCTCGTCCCCCCATGGTGGTCCAGGCCAGCGCACCGTACATGCCCTTCGCGCATCAGTGCATGGACCTGGTGCTCGCGGTTATGACCTTCCACTGTCTCCCAGAGCCACAACGGGTCCTGGAAGAAGCAGCCCGCGTGCTCCGGCCGGGCGGGACGTTGGTCCTGGCCGATGTGGACGGCCATCACCCCATCGCCCGCCCCTTCGAGTGGGTCGAACACCTCTTCATCAGCCCCCTGACCCACGCGTACACGGCCGAGGAGTTGGAAGCCATGCTCCGCAAGGCCGGGTTTACCCACATCACCTTCCGCAAACGACCGGGCCGGGAGAAGGGGTTTCTCATGTGGACCATTGCCCGGCTTCCATCCCCCGCGTGAGGTAACCTGGATTGGGCTCATGACCAAAGGCAAGATCATCCACACGTTCCAGCAAAGACATCAGTGGCAAAAGGAGTTGAAGGAGCTGGCTCAGCTGCGCGATGAGCGGGAACGCATCCGCCGGGCACAGGAGCTGGCCCAGCACGGCGAAGCCCTGCTTCCCTTCCTCCTCCGCCATCTGGACACGACCGATCCCTTTCTCCGGGGCGCCATCGGCCTGGTGTTCTCCTTCCTTCCCCGGGACATGGTGGCTCCCCGGCTGCGGGACATCGCGGTCAACCCCGCGCGGAGCGACCAGGAGCGGATGACCGCTCTCATGTACTTGGAGCGGTTCCTGAACGAGCCGGTGGAGGAGAGCATTTACTCCCAGCTCCGTAACCCCGACGCGGTGATCGAACAGTCCCTGCGCGAGGTCATCGCTTACCAACAGGAAGTACCGGATATTCTGCTGGAATATGTGGCCCAACTCCAGGAGGAGCCCGTGGATGTGGCCCTCTTGGTCCTGCGGTCGGCCCAGGCCTTTCCCCTGGACGCGATTTTCCCCCTCCTCACGCTGCTGGTCCAGGATGTGCGGTTCGAGGTGGCCCAGGCGGTGGCCCAATTTCTGGAGGATACACGCGATCCCCGGGCCCTGCCTTTGCTCCAACTGCTCGCGCATACGGCTCTGGGGGAGCTGCGGGAACAAGCACGTCGGGCCGCGGTCAAGCTACGCATGCGCGGCGTCACCCCGCCGCCCGTACCGGACGTCCGCTGGCGGGCCCTGGTCACACCCCCCGATGTGCACGGCAGCCAGGCCTTCTGGCTTATCCGGGAGGAGGCAGGACAGCGTTCCCTGGTGGGGCTCTTGACGAACGCCGCCTTGGGCGTCCAGTTCTCCTTCCACCTGGACGAAATCCCCCCCGATTTCATCCCGCCCCAACCTGTGGGGCAACTCCTGCCGGTGGTGATGGATGAGGACGCGGGGGCGAATCAAAATGTGGCCTGGTTTCTCGAAGTCCCCCTGCCCCGAGCCCGCGAGTGGCTCCAACGCCTGGTGGAACAGAATTACCGCAGCGCCTACCAGCTGCCCCTTTCCTACCGCCATTGGGGACCGGCCTTCTGGCAGGAGACGGAATCCCTCGGCCCTCCGGAGCCCCTTTCCCTGCCCGAAGCGCGTCCTGTGACCCTGGAGGAAGCGTTGCGCTTCTTCCAGCATCCGGCTTTGCACTCCTGGTACGTGGAACCCCGTCGGGATGTGGAGCGGGAACAGCGCTGGATTCGACAGGGGCTGGAGTATTCCACCCTGCTCCTGGCCTACACGCAGCTGACGGAAGAGGATTTTCCCGAAGGCCTGTGGAGCAGCCTGGCCCAGGCCCTCCACCTCCTGGCCGAGTGGTTTCAGGTGGCCGGGGAGTCGGAGATGGCCGCGTACGCGGTGAGCGGAGCAGCCTCCCTCGAGCGTCCTCCTGTTCTTGACAGCCCCTTTGCCCAGGCCCTGGTCCTGCGAGGCCTGGATGTGCTCTTTGCCCAACTGCGTCAAGCCCGTGACCATTGGGACGAGGGGTGAGGAGCACGTGGCTTTCCCCTAAAGCCTTTTGTGTGGTGGGCAAACGAAGCCCACCCGTCACGCACACGACCATTCCCTTAATGCCCCAATTGCCCCGTGTTCCAACCCCTCTGCTCCATTTGACAGGGAGGGAGGGTGATGTTAGAATCATTCCAAACTTGGAATCAGTACAGCTTATGTGCGAAATTCAGCAGGTGTTCCGCGGGGAGCGGGGGGTCTTCATGCCAAGAAAGCGTTTTGCGTGTGCGGCGGCAGCCCCCCTTCCTCGTTATTCAAACACACCCAACCAACAAACGGAGTTCTAAGGTATGCCAGATAACGATAGGCTCAATAACGATAGGCTCAAAAAGTGGATTCACACGCTCATGGCCCATGGCGTCCGCATGACGCCCCAGCGCGAGGCCATTCTGAAATACCTGGCCCAGGCCCGCACCCACCCGACCGCGGCGGAGGTGTACGAAGCCGTGCGCCGGGAATTCCCCCACGTGGCCCGGGCGACGGTGTACAACACGTTGAACCTCCTGGTCCGTCTGGGGCTCATCATTGAGCTGCGCCGGGAGGACGGGGCCGTACGCTATGAGACCGACCTGGCCCCTCATATCAACCTGATATGCATCTCCTGTGGCCGGGTGGAGGATGTGCACCTGGAGGAAGAGGAGGAAATTCCCTCCTCTCGGGTGATGCTGGCCATACAGGATCGGGGGTTCCGCGTTCTTTACACGCGCGTGGATGTGTATGGTCTGTGTCGGGAGTGCCGGCTGAAGGACGAGGACGCATCGCTCCATTGAGGTGTCTTATGGGCGAGGTGAGGAAAGTCCTCCGGCCTGGCACGCAAAGGAGGACTACGGTTTCGCACGAACATCTCGGCTGTTGAGCAGAACGACGAAAAAGGAGGAAGTCACAGACAATGAGCGCTCCGTTGCAGGTAGCCACTCACACGGATGTTCACGAAGAGTACATCCCTATCCCCTTCCAGGATGAGGATCCGGAAACGCGGCGTTGCCTGGAGATTTTCATGAACACGCTGAAATCCCACCCCGGCGTGGAGGAGGTGCGTTGGGAACCGGAACATCAGCGCCTGGTGCTCAAGTACAATCCCCACAAGTTGCCCTTCCATACTTTGGAGGGAATTGCCAAGGATCTGGGGCTGGAACTCCAACGCCGTCACAGGTATTGCGTCATCCATTTGGACCCGGCTCGCTGCCGGGAATGCACGGAGATCCTGGAGTCCCGGTTGTCCCAATTGCCGGGCGTCGTCTCGGTGGAAGCTAACGTGCCCGGCGGCACGGTCACCGTGGAATATGAGCCCGATGCGCCGTTGACACCTTCTTCGGTGGAGCAAACGGTGCGGAAGTTGGGGTTCCGCGTGCTGGAACGGGTGTCCACGTTCCAGCGGCGCACCACGTCCCTTTTCCAGCTGTGGCGCCAGAACCATGAGTTGGTCCTGGCCACCATCGCCCTCCTTTTCCTGGTGACGGGGTTGGTCATCGAGCACTTCACGTCTCTGCCCCGTTGGGCGGCCATCGGCGCCTACGCGATCTCCATCATCGCAGGGGGGTATGAGGGAGCTCGTTCCGCGATTCCCATGCTCCGGCAAGGGGTGCTGGACATCGATTTCCTCATGATCGTCTCCGCTCTGGGGGCCGCGTACATCGGCCACTGGGCCGAAGGGGCCACGCTCCTCTTCCTCTTCTCCCTGAGCGGCGCGCTGGAGACCTTTGCCATGGACCGCACCCGCCACGCGATCGAGAAGTTGATGGAGCTGCGGCCTAAGGAGGCCACGGTCCGTCGCAATGGGCAGGAGGTGCGGGTGCCCGTGGAGGAGTTGGAGGTTGGCGAGGAGGTTATTGTCCGGCCGGGAGAGGCCATCCCCGTGGACGGGGTGGTGGTGGAGGGGATCTCCGCGGTGGACCAGTCGCCCATTACCGGGGAATCCATCCCCGTGACCAAACGCCCGGGGGATAAGGTGTTTGCCGGGACCATCAACACCGAAGGAAGTTTGGTGATTCGGGTGACCAAGCGGGCGTCCGATTCCACCTTGGCCAAGATCATCCAACTGGTGGAGGAGGCGCAGAGTGAGCGAGCGCCCATGCAGCGGCTCATCGACAAGTACAGTCAGCCCTATGCGACCGCGGTGGTCCTGGGGGTGCTGGCGTACATCGGCGTGGGCACGTGGGTGTTGAAGTGGCCCTTCCACGAGGTGTTCTACCGGGCAATGACGCTGCTGGTGGTCGCGTCGCCTTGTGCGCTGGTCATATCCACGCCCGCGTCCATCCTCTCGGCCATTGCGGCCGGCGCGCGGAACGGGGTACTCTTCAAGGGCGGGATGCACCTGGAGAACATGGCCCGCATCCAGATTGTCGCCTTTGACAAGACGGGGACGCTGACCTACGGCAAGCCCCAGGTCGTCCGGGTGGTGCCCGCGCCCGGGTTCCGGGAGGAGGATGTGCTCTACATCGCGGGCTCGGTGGAGCGCCGTTCGGAGCACCCGTTGGCCAAGGCCATTGTCAAGTACGCCCAGGAGAGGGGTATTTCCCTGGATGAACCTGACATGTTCCGGGCCCTGGTGGGCAAAGGCGTCCGCGCGGAGTTGAACGGCGAGCGCATTTACATTGGGAACGACCGGTTGATGAAGGAGTTGGGGCGGGAGATCCCCCCGGAGCTGGAGGCGCTGGCCCGCCAACTCCGCAACGAGGGGATGACCGTGGTCTGGGTGAGCAACAAGCAGGTGGTGGGCCTCCTGGCCATCGCGGATGTGGTGCGCCCGCAAGCGGCCCAGGCGATTCGGGAATTGCGGGCTCTGGGGGTGAAGCGGATTGTGATGCTCACCGGGGATCATCGGGGTGTGGCCGAGGCCATTGCCCGTCAGGTGGGCGTGGATGAGGTGTACGCGGAGTTGTTGCCCGAGGACAAGGTGAACATCATCCGGCAGTTGGACCAGGAGGCGCCGACCGCAATGGTGGGCGATGGGATCAACGATGCCCCCGCGATGGCCCTGGCCACGGTGGGCATTGCCATGGGCGCGGCCGGGACGGATGTGGCGTTGGAGACCGCGGATGTGGTGTTGATGGCGGATGACCTGTTGAAGCTGCCCTTCGCACTGGACCTCAGCCGCCGAGCCCGGCGCATTGTGTACCAGAACCTGGCCTTTAGCGTGGGAGTGATGGTGGTGTTGGTGATTTCCACCTTGACCGTGGGGATCCCGTTGCCCTTGGGCGTGGTGGGCCACGAGGGCAGTACGCTCATCGTGGTGCTGAACGGCTTGCGCCTTTTGGGGCTCTCTCCCAAGGAGGAAGAACCTACCCAGGCGTCTCCCGTCCCGGTGGCCGCGTGAGGGAGTGATGAGCGAGTCATGAGGAACGAATGGGGGACGGCTGGACGTTGAGATCGGTCTGAAGGGATCTGCTTGTTGGAAAAGAGGTGCGCTGTCCGTGGGTGGCGGGCGAAGTCCCTCCGCCACCCACGGGGATACCCCTTACTCCCCA
>JAADDB010000130.1 GCA_013154135.1 Chloroflexota bacterium | reverse complement strand
ATAGAATGTGCAGGAGGAGACCATGGAACGACCCTGGTTTCAACACTACGACAAGGAGGTCCCCCATTCCTTGCAGTACCCCCGAATGCCCATCTACCGCCTGTTGGACGACACGGCCCGGCGGTTCCCACAACGGCCGCTGACCCGCTTCTTCGGCAAACAGATGTCCTACGCGACCATCAAGGACTTGTCGGACCGGTTCGCGGCCGCGGTGCGTGGTTTGGGAATCCGGCCCGGGGACCGGGTCGCCCTGCTTCTGCCCAATTTCCCCGGCTACCTCATCGCGTACTACGGGCTGCTCAAGGCCGGCGCGGTGGTCGTCCCCCTGAACCCCCTGTACACCGCGCACGAACTGGAGTTCCACTTCAGCGACGCGGGCGCGGAAACGGCCATTACCATCCCCATGTTCGCGGGCAAGGCCGCGGCCGTGGCCCAAAAGACACCCCTCAAACGCATCATCTACAGTTACATCGCGGACTTCCTCCCCTTCCCCCTGAACCTGGTACAGAAGGTCCGCGAGCGTTCGGGGGTGAAGGACGCGGCCCGGGTGGGCAGCGCGGATCTAGTGGACATGAAGGCCCTGCTCCGGACCCCCGCTCCGCCCGACTTCCGCCCCGCGGAACCCGACCCGGATGAGATGGCCATTCTCATCTACTCGGGCGGGACCACAGGCATCGCCAAGGGCATCATGCTCTCCCACTTCAACGTGGTGGCCAACGCGCACATGGTCCAAGCCTGGGGCCACCTGACCGAAGAGGAACGGATGTTGGCCGTGCTACCCCTGTTCCACGGGTACGGGATGAGTGTGTGCATGAACGCGCCCGTGCTCTCGGGCATGGAGATCGTGCTCATGCCCAAGTTCAACGCCCGGGACATGGCCAAGACCATCCACAAGCACCGTCCGACCCTGACCGCGGCCGTGCCCACCATCCTGGTCGCGCTGTCCAACCTGCCCGACATCGACAAGTACGACTTCACCAGCCTGAAGGCCGTGTGGGTGGGTGCAGCACCCCTGACCAAGGCCATCAAGGAGAACTTCGAGGCCAAGACGGGCGGGCGGGCCATCGAAGGGTACGGCCTGACCGAAGCCGTGACCGCGATCATGGCCAACCCCTACAAGGGCATGCACAAAGTGGGGAGCATCGGCCTCCCCTTCCCCGATGTGGACGCGAAGATCGTCTCCCTGGACGGCAGCCGGGATCTGCCTCCCGGCGAGCAGGGGGAAATCGTCCTGCGCACGCCCACCATGATGCTGGGGTACTACAACCGCCCCGAGGAAACGGCCAAGGCCATCGTGGACGGCTGGCTGTACACCGGGGACATCGGGTACATGGATGAGGACGGCTACTTCTACATCACCGACCGCAAAAAGGACCTCATCATCGTGGGCGGGTTCAACGTGTTCCCCCGGGAGATCGACGAACTGATCTACAAGCACCCCAAGGTGCAGGAGGGAATCACCGTGGGCATCCCCGACCCCTACAAGGGAGAGCGCATCAAGGTCTACATCGTGCTCAAGGAAGGGGAAACGGCCACGGAGGAGGAGTTCAAACAGTACTTCCGGGAACACCTGACGCCCTACAAAGTCCCCTCGGAAATTGAATTCCGGTCCTCCTTGCCCAAGAGCGCCATCGGCAAGATCTTGCGCCGCAAACTCCGGGAGGAGGAAATCGCCAAGCAAAACGAACAGTAAGGGGGAGAAACAATCGACCATGCTGGAGATACCCCATCGCACAGACACCTGTCGTCAATTCAAGGCGGATGGCGGCATGGTGGCCGCGGTCCTGCCCATCCACTACCCCCGATCCCTCCTGCGCGCGTTCCACATCCTCCCCGTGGAGGTATGGGGTCCGCCCAAGGTGGATGTGAGTTACGGGGGCGCGCACTTGCAACCTTATGTGTGTTCCATCGTCCACAACGCGCTCTCCTTCCTCAAAGCCGGAGGGCTGGACGAGACGGACATCCTCCTGGTGCCCCACACTTGCGATTCCCTCCAGGGGCTGGGGAGCATCCTCATCGATTTCGTGCGCCCGCGGCAGCCCGTGTTCCCCATCTACCTGCCCCGGGGACGCCGTCCGGAGGATGTGGATTTCCTCGCGGAGGAATTCCGCGCGCTCTACGAGAACCTAGCCCGGGTCACGGGCCGCCGTCCCACTGAGGACGCGTTGTGGGCGGCCATCCGACGGGAGGAGGCCGCGGACCAGGCCCTGGCCAACCTGTACCGCCATCGCCGCGCGCTGGGCCTGGGGAACCGGGATTTCTACCGTCTGGTGCGGTCCCGGGAGTTCCTGCCCGCGGAGACGTTCACGGACCTGGCCCGGGCCGCGTTGGCCCAACGCCAGGCCGATCCCCCGCGGACCGACCGCGTCCCTGTCATCCTCTCGGGGATCGTGCCCGAGCCCATGGACGTACTGGACGCGATCGAGGAGATGGACGGCGAGGTGGTCGCGGATGACCTGGCCTGCTGCGGGCGACGGTTGTATCCCCAGGGGCGGAGCGAGGATCCCCTCCGCTACATGGCGGAACGGATCCTCTTCGGCCCGCCGGACGTCACCCGGGGGACGCCCATCGAGGATCGGGCCGCGCACTTGTTGCGCCTGGCCGAGGACACGGGCGCTCGCGGGGTCATCTTCTACGATGTGAAATTCTGCGAGCCCGAGTTGTTCGACCTGCCCGACCTGCGTCGCCGCCTGAAGGACGCGGGTTTGCCCTCGGTGAACATCGAAGTGGACATCGGTGACCCCCTTCCCCACCAGACCATTACCCGCATTGGCGCGTTCCTGGAGGTGATCGAATGAGCCTGGCCGCATCTCTGCGCTATTACTGGAATGTGAAGGTGGTGGGCCGCGCGTTTTTGCGCTGGCAACGCTGGAACGCGGAACGGCACCCGCGCGTGCCCTCCAAGTGGCGCACGGACATCCTCGCGCCGCCCTTGCGCATCAGCGCCCGCACCAAGGAACTCATCGCCATGCACTACTTGGAGGGCCGGTACGCGAACGGTCACCGGCCCGTGGCCTGGGTGACCTCCGGCGGCCCGGTGGAGATCCTCCAGGCCCTGGGTTTCTACGTGCTGTACCCGGAAAATCACGGCGCGCTCTGTGGCGCGCGGCGGGTCGCGGTGGACCTGTCCACAGAGGCGGAGAACGCGGGGTACTCCCGGGACATCTGCTCCTACGCGCGCACGGACATCGGCGCGATGCTCTCGGGGAAGACGCCCGTGGGCCGGCTGCCCAAGCCGGATCTCCTCCTCGCGTGCACCAACATCTGCCAGACCGTGCTCTTCTGGTACCGGGTGCTGGCCCATCACTTCAACGTGCCCCTGGTCCTCATCGACACGCCCTTTGTGTACACGGACGCGCCGGACCACGCGATCGAGTACGTGAAGAAGCAGTTGGAGGCGTCCATCCCCATCGCGGAGCAGGTGGCCGGACGCCGGTTGGACTACCGCCGGCTGAAACGGGTGGTCCAGTTGAGCAAGGACGCGTCCGAACTGTGGTTGGAGATCATGGGCCGGGGGAAGCACCGGCCCGCGCCCATCTCCGTGTTCGACCAGTTCATCCACATGGCGCCCATTGTGGAGATGCGGGGGAAGAAGGTGACGGTGGACTTCTACGCGGCCATGCTCAAGGAGGTGGACGAGCGCATCGCCCGGGGCATCGGCGTGGTGAAGAACGAGCGCAAGCGCCTGCTGTGGGACAACCTGCCCATCTGGTATCGGCTGCGCTACCTGTCCGAGTACCTGGGCGAGCACGGGGTTTCGGTGGTCGCGTCCACGTACACCAACGCGTGGGGGGAACTCGCGCCCCT
>JAADDB010000164.1 GCA_013154135.1 Chloroflexota bacterium | reverse complement strand
TTAATCGTTCATCGTTCCCCACTACATCCTACGCATTCGGATTTGGGACCGGTTTTGACCCGCGTATCACTCCACATCCTCCGGCGGTTCTGTCACATCCAAATCCTCGATGCGCCCGGTGACCACAAAGATCGTGCGCTCACAGATGTTCGTCACCCGGTCCGCGGAGCGTTCCAGGTTATGGGCCGCCCAGAGGAGGTAATTCGTCTGCTCAATGTAGCGGGGATTTTGCACGATGAGCGTCATCAGCTCCCTGTACACCTGGTCGTACAGGGCATCCACCTCGTCGTCCTGGCGGATGATCGCGTAAGCCGTTTCCACATCCCGGTTGACGAAGGCTTCCAGGGCCTGGTGGAGCATGTGGGCCGCGATTTCGGCCATGCGGGGGAGGTCGATGAGGGGTTTGATCAGGGGTTCGTCCCCGATCTTCAGGTTGATGCGGGCGATGCCCTTGGCGTAATCCCCGATGCGCTCCAGCTCCGTCGCGATTTCCAACACCGAGGCCAGAATGCGGAGATCCGTGGCCATGGGCTGTTGTGTGGCCAGGAGCACCAAGGTCTCCTCCTCAATGTCATAGCGCTTGCGGTTGATCTCCCTGTCCGCCTCAATGAGCTGCCGCGACGCGTCAAAGTCCCGGCGTTTCAGCGCGTCGACCGAGCGGACCAACGCATCCTCCACCATGTGACCCAGCATCACCAAGTTGTCCAACAGAGCTCGCATCCGTTCATCCAGAGTTTTTCGTGGCATGGACCGCCTCCTTTTCCGGCTCAAGGGAGGACGTCCGGACGGTCTTATCCGAACCGTCCGGTGATGTAGTCCTCGGTTCGTTTGTCCTTGGGTTTGGTGAACAACTCCTTGGTGGGTCCGTACTCCACCAGGTGCCCGGCCCGATCCTCGTCCATCATCATGAACATGGTGTAATCGGAGACTCGCGCGGCCTGTTGCATGTTGTGGGTCACCACGATGATGGTGTATTTCTGGGCCAATTCCCGCATGAGATCTTCGATCTTGAGGGTCGCGATGGGGTCGAGGGCAGATGCGGGTTCATCCATGAGGAGGATTTCCGGTTCCACGGCCAGGGCCCGGGCAATGCACAGACGCTGCTGTTGCCCGCCCGAAAGGGCAGTCCCCGGCTCGTCGAGCTTGTCTTTCACCTCGTCCCACAGCGCGGCCAAACGGAGGGAGCGTTCCACGATCTCGTCCAGGTTGGGGACTTTTCCCCAGTGGCGGAGTTTGAGCCCCGCGGCCACGTTGTCGTAAATGGACATGGTGGGGAAGGGATTCGGGCGCTGGAAGATCATCCCCACCCGACGTCGGATCATGACCGGGTCCACGTCCCGGTCGTAGATGTTCTTCCCCTCCAGGAGGACTTCACCCCGCACCCACGCGCCCCGCACTTCCTCGTGCATTCGGTTGAGGGAGCGGAGAAAGGTGGACTTCCCCGACCCGGAAGGTCCGATGATGGCTGTGACCGCGTTGCGCTCGAACGCGATGTGGATGTCCTTCACCGCGGTGAAATCCCCAAACCCCGCGGAGAGCCCTTTCACCACAAGGGCCGCTTCACCGGTGATGACGTCGTACTTCATGAAGTTCCTCCTCCTTTCCTGAGCTTCCCGGTACGCCCACAGATTCTCGCTCGTGTAAGTGCTCCCGGGCTTTCCCCGTCTGTTATCCGCCCACCACACACGTGGGGCGTGAGCCGTCTCCCATCCTCAAGTGGACATCTCCCGGGCGCCCAACAAGCGCACCAGAAGGCTGGCAATGAACACAAGGCCTGTGAGCACCAGGGCCGCGCCCCATGCCTTGAGATGCCAGTCGTCGTAGGGCGAGATCGCGTAGTTGAACAGGGTGTGCGGGAGGGTGGCGATGGGCTGGTTGATGTCCAGGCTGAAGTAGGGATTGCCGAACGCGGTGAAGAGGAGAGGGGCCGTCTCCCCCGCGACGCGGGCCAGGGCCAGGACAACGCCCGTCAAGATCCCCCGCGAGGCCGCGGGAATCACCGCGTGGACCAGCACTCGCCACCGGGGGAGGCCCAGGGCCAAGCCCGCCTCTCGCACTGAGTCGGGCACCATCCGCAGCATCTCCTCGGTCGTGCGGGTCACCACGGGCAGCATCATCACCCCGAGCGCGAATCCGCCGGAGAGCGCGGAGAAGTGCCCTTGTCGGGCCACGATGAGCACGTAAGCGAAGATCCCCATGATGATGGAAGGCACCCCGGAGAGCACATCCGCGAGAAAGCGGACCACATCCCCAAATCGGTTCCGGCCGAATTCACTCAGATAGATGCCCGAACCAATGCCGATGGGCAGCGCGAAGAGCGCGGCCAACCCGACGACCACGAATGTGCCCACGATCGCGTTCGCGATCCCGCCGCCGGGTTCGCCCACAGGCACGGGGTTCTTGGTGAAGAAGTCCCAGTTCAGCGCGGCCGCGCCCTGGCGTACCACGTACACCAGCAAGAGGAGCAGGAGCCCCGCGGACATCCCCGCGCTGAGCACGGTCAGCGCGGCCATGAGATGGCTGGTGGCTTTACGGACCGCGTACGGTTTTTCCATCTCAGCGCCTCCTCCCACCGCTTACCCGCAACACCAAAAGTCGGGCGAAGATGTTCATCAGAAACGTGATGGCGAAGAGGACCAAGCCCAACTCAATGAGCGCGGACACGTACAGCTCGGACGTGGCTTCGGTGAACTCGTTCGCGATCTGGCTGGCCAAGGTGTACGCGGGGTTGAACAGACACAAGGAGATGTCCGGCCGGTTGCCGATGAGCATGGTGACGGCCATGGTCTCCCCCAACGCCCGCCCCAGCGCGAGCATCAATCCCCCGATGATCCCCGACCGGGCGTAGGGAATCACCACGTGCCAGATGGTCTCCCAGCGTGTGGCTCCCAGGGCCAGCATTCCCTCCCTCTGCTCGCGAGGCACCGCGCGGATCACATCCCGGGCCACGGCCGTGGTATAGGGCAGGATCATGATGGCCAGAATGGCAATGGCCGCTAACATGCCGATGCCCCACGGTGTACACGCGAACAAGGGAATGGTCCCCAGGCGCTGGTGCAACACCATCTCCACCCGCCGCAGGACGGGCACCAGGACGAAGAGTCCCCACAGTCCGTACACCACGCTGGGAATGGACGCGAGGAGCTCGATGAGGAAGGAGAGGGGCTGTTCCAGCCAGTGGGGTGCGAATTCGGCCAGGAAGACCGCGGACAGGAGGCCGATGGGGCCCGCGATGGCCAGCGCGAGCAGGGAAGAGACCACCGTCCCGTACATGGCCGGCAACGCGCCGAACTCCTCGCGAATGGGATCCCACGTGCGCCCGGTGAGAAAGCGGAACCCGAAGGTGGGCAGCGCGGGGAAGGACCCGATGAGCAGTTCGATGAACAGGAGGACCACCAATCCCACCAGGGTGAGGGCCATCAACAACAGGAGTCCCTCGAAAACCACATCTCCCCGGTTCTTCTTCGTCGGACCGAAAAGGCCGGGTATCCACGTCATATCCGCACTCCTTAGGCGTATTGCATCATAACAACCCGATGTCTCCCCGACGGAGGAGCATCCCCTTCATTTCCCAGGGAGGGGTTTGCCTCCCTCACAGGTCAGAGTGTTCAATTTTGCTATCACCTTCTTCTCCACCTGTTCGCCCAATGGGGCGTAGAGGAGCTCCCGAGCGTATCCATCCCCCTCGGTCAGGGCCCAGACCATGAAGTCGTGGATTTTCGAGGCCTTCAAACAGTTGGGCATGTCCTGGTAGAGGAGGATGAACGTGTACCCCGCGATGGGGTAGGAATCCTTGCCCGGCGCGTTGACCAGGAGTTGGCCCAGGTCGTCGGGCATTTCCCCTGCGTACGCGTTCGACGCGGCCACAATGCTGTCGAGGGAGGGTTCCACAAAGTTCCCCTCCCGGTTTTGCAGGGCCGCGTACGGGATGTGGTTCTGGACCGCGTAGGCCAATTCGATGTACCCGATGCTGTTGGGCTGTTGTCGGAGCACCCCCGCGACGCCCTCATTACCCTTCCCCCCGATGCCCACGGGCCAGTTCACCGCCTTCCCTGCTCCTACTTTTTCCCGCCACTCGGGGCTCACTTGGGCCAGATAGCTGGTGAAGAGGAAGGTCGTGCCGGAACCATCCGAACGGTGGGCGACCGCGATCTCCGCGTCGGGGAGCGCGATGTCCGGGTTCACCTGGGCGATGGCGGGATCGTTCCAGCGGGTAATGGTGCCCAGGAAGATGCCGGCCAGGGCCTGGGGCGTCAACTTCAACCCCTTGCCCACGGGTTTCCCCCCCGCGTCGGTCAGGTTGTAGGCGACGACAACGCCTCCGGCCACCGTGGGGAACATGCGCAAATCGGGCGCGGCTGCCTTCTCCTCCTCGGTCAAGATCGCGTCCGACGCGCCGAAATCCACCGTCTTGGCCATGATCTGCCGAATCCCCCCACCCGAACCGATGGACTGGTAGTTGAAGCGCACAGTCGGGTCCACCTGTGTGCTGTAGACGTAGAACCACTTGGAGTAGAGGGGATAGGGAAAGGTGGCGCCCGCGCCCGTGATGGTGATGGGTTTACCCGACGCCTCCCCGCCTTGGGCCGGTGCGGAGACCGGCTTGGCTCCACCACACGCGCTCAAGAAGGCCAGCAAGAGAATCAGCACGAGGACCAACACGGGCCCCCGACGTTTTCGGATCATCATGGTCTTACCTCCCGTACACAATTTGGGCCCCATTTGGGCCATGGCTGAGCTGAAGTCTTCCCCGCCTTGCTCACAAAACCCTTTCTTGCACGGCGCGGGGATGCCGGGGCATGGGGCCGTCCGCAGCCCACGTGCTACCGGGCTTTGCCAGTCAAGCAGGGTGGAAAGTCCAGGCTTTTTGAGCCAAGTCAATTTTACGGTGAGTTGTGCTCACAAGCCAGTCCCCTGGGGTTCCAGGACAACCCTCCGGGATCCCTTGTACAGGGCCCAGAAGAAAAGGACCAACAACGCGTACAAGTTCAAGTTCGCCAGCAGACTCGGCCACCGCGGGATGAGGGGGAGGAACCGGTAGTACGCGGGCCAGTCCATGCTGGCCAGTGTCAGAGCCGCCACCGGGAGGCCCCAATGTTCCCAGCGTGAGGTTGTCGGGCCTTCCGCGAGCACTCGCACCGCGGCCGGGTAAAGGTAGACGACGTGGTGGACGTACGCGTAGGGCGCGCTGATGATCATCCACGTGAGATAGGCCAGCCACCAGAAGGCCTGCCTCTTCCTGCCGCGGGAGCGACCGTGCGCGGCCAGGAGCACGATGAGGAGCAGGAGGACGGAAATCCAGGTCGCCCTCGCGGCGGCGGGCGTTTCCCCCAACACGCGACTCCACAAGCCGGCCAGGGAGAAGTTGGGCCACGCGGCCGGCCCGAATAGACCCGCTACACCTTGCGCGTAGCCTCCTTTGCCCAGGAAGTGGATGAAGTGACCCCACTGGGCCCGTCCGGCCCCGAAGAAGGTGGGAAAGGAGAAGGCCATGGCGCCCACGGTCGCGCCGAGGATGGCTTTCCACCGGCGTTCTACCAGGAGGTAGAGGAGGAGCACGCCGGGCATGAGCTTCAGCACAGCCGCGATCCCTACGCCAACACCGCCCCACCCTTCGGCCCCCCGGTGCCAGGCATAAAAGGCCCACGTCAGGGCCAGCAGAACCCAGATGTTCGCCTGTCCCATGTGGATGTTGTTCGCGAAGGGCAAGATGTACAGCAAAGCCAGCGTCCATATCCACCGGGTACTGGGGGGCGTTCGCGTGTCCAGGAGTTTGTAGACGAGGAGGATGAGGAGGATGAGCGCGAGGCCGTTCAGCAGGGTCCACACCCGCGCGGCCCAGAAGAGGGGCAGGTGGGCGAGGGGCTGTAGGTAAAAGGCCAACGGTGGGGGGTAGAGGTAGGGGAATATGTGTTGGGAGAGATGGGTCACTTGGGGTGCTTGGCGGAGAGTGTGGGGGTCATAGATGTCCCCTTGGGAGAACATGGCCGCGGCCGTGTAAAAGGAGAGGAAGTCCGTGGGTATACGGCCACTGAAGAGGGCAGGGGCCACCTCATGGGCCCAGAAGGCCAACAGGAACAACACTGGCCAGAGATGTATGCCCCCTCCTGTCTCGCCTTCTATGTGGGACCGGGGACGTCGAATGGATGGACACATGTCATCTTACCTGTCTTGTTCGCCCATGTGGTGGGCTTGGGCGGGAGAGGGATTCCCCACCTCGCGGGAGCGTCGAATGCTCGCCGACATACGAACCCGTCCGCCGCCCAGGAGCTACCGGATGTTGCCCGCCCGTCAAAGTTCCCACAAAACGTGTTCCATCACATGACCGCCTTCACCATGCCCCCATCCACCTGGAGAAGGACACCGTTGATGAAGCTGGCCCGTTCGGAGGCCAGGAAAGCGACGACCGGCCCGAATTCCTCCGGCTTCCCCAGGCGTCCCAGGGGAATTTGGCGGACCCACGCGGCCTGGGCTTCCTCAAAGGTGATGCCCTGGGCTTCCGCGTTGCGTCGGAACAACGCAATCAGCCGCTCGGTGAGGATGGGACCGGGGCAAACCGCGTTGACCGTGATGTTGTACGGTCCCAGCTCTTGGGCCAGGGTTTTGATGAGCCCGTGGACGCCCGCGCGCACCGCGTTGGAGAGGACCAGGTTGTCCAACACCTGTTTTGCGGAGACGGATGTGATGGCGATGATGCGACCACTGCCGGCTTTCTTCAAGTGAGGGAGTGCGGCTTTGATCAGGCGTTGGGTGCTGAGGAAATTGAGGTTGAACGCGTCCAGCCAGTCCTTCTCGTCGAAATCCTCGAAGAGCCCCGCGGGAGGCCCGCCCGCGTTGGTGACCACGATGTCCAGGCGTCCCCAGTGCTCCGCGGTCTGCTCGATGAACCGTCGGGCTTCCTCCGGGTCGGTGACATCCGCGACGATGGGGAGGACCTCGCTGCCGGTCGCCTGGCGGATGTCCTCGGCTGCCTGTCGGAGGCGTGCTTCGTTGCGGCCGCAGATGGCCACTCGAGCCCCTTCCCGGGCCAACTCCAAGGCAGACGCCTTGCCCAACCCACTGCTGGCTGCCGCGACGGCAGCCACCTTATCGTGCAATCCCAAGTCCATGTTCCCCTCCCACGTCTACCGGGACGACGGCTGTGGATGATGGTTGGCCGATGGACCTCAGCACCACCTCAGTCGGGGGGCGACGTTTTCGCCCCGCCCGCCAAACGTGTCCGTCCATCGGCCTGGGGCCTAAAAAAAGGGATTGGGGGGAGACCCCAATCCCTTTCCAGTAGGTGGAGATGCCGGGAGTCGAACCCGGGTCCGGGGGATTCGCCGCAGAGCATCTACAGGCTTAGCCGCTGTTTTGGATCTCGCCCGGCGGCGCCCCAGCGGCAGGGTCCAACCGGGCAAAGCCGCTGAGTGTCTTTCGCCGGACCTAGCGGCATCGGTCCGACGGCACCCCATGTCTCTGTCGGCACACCCTGGAGGCCATGGGGGAACCCCCAGGGGGCCGTGGTCCCTACTCTAGGGACCAGGTGCCTTTGCCCGCCTTACGCGGCAACCGCGACGGGTTGAGCCGCGGGGCGAGCAAAAGCGAAGGCAGCATTTGCCTTGGCACTTTTTGTTGGTGCCTGTTGGTCACGGGGTACAGGCTCCCCGGCCTGCAGCTCTACGACAGCCTCCCCCGTCGAATCCAGTCATCCCCTTGTGTTACATTATAGCGTGGAAGGCCCTATGGCGCAAGATGACAGGATCTTCTGGGAGGAGATGCGAGTCTGCTATAGGGCCTATTTCCGCGAAGGAAATACGCACCTCCGCACATCCTGGATTTATGTGTATGGGACCGAAGGGACCTCCTGCCTTCATTTTGTCCCCGCGTGGGCCCGGAGCATGGGCAACTGGGGGAAGTCGTCCGGGCCCAGGGTGTTCGCGGGCTGGTGGGAGGGCGGGTAGGTGCTCAGGGCCTCCTCCTGGGTAGGGACGTGGTCCGGCGGATACGCGACGTCGATGATCCGGGTGTGATTCGTGTCGTCGGGCGCGCCGCCCAAACGCCACTGCGCGGGCTTGGGGTTCACATCCCGCACGCGCCACACCCCCGCGCTGGGGAACCCTTCCTGGCTCAGGACCACGCCCAGATACCCCCAGGTCTCCGGGCGCAGATCCTCCTCCGGGAGGCCCAATGCCTGCGCGAGGACGCGCTTGGGCACCCGGATCGTGATGCGATGCTGGCCGGGATCCGTGACAATGTTCAGCGCCTCCGTCCCCCCGACCTTGACCGGATCGGTGCCTGCCGCGGGGGGCGGCGTGAAGATGCCCGGCGTCCACCCCTCGGCCCAGATGGCCACATCCCAGCCCTCGCCCGGGGGCAGCGCCGCGTTGCGCCCCGGGAGGAGCAGGCGCGCGCCCCCCTCCTTCGCGTCGATGTACACATCCAGCGTGTGGATCCCCATGCCGTTGGGCGCGCCCCAATCGTTGTTCAAATTCCCGTAGAAGGTGAAACGGAAGACCAGGTTCTTGTCGTCCTCGCCCACGAAGAACTCCTGCAGGTCATACGCGCCCGGCGGGAACACCGGGTCCAGGGGGTACACATACGTGCCCGGGCCGTGGTCATCCCCCTGGGGATCCTCCACCCGCAGGATGGGCTTCACCAGCCCCAGGTCGGGGACCGTGATCAGCGCGGGGTGTTCGGGGACTTGTTCCAGGTCCCGACGCATGTCCTCACTGACCACCAGGCGCATCATGTAGCGGGTGCCGGGATCGGGCTTGCCCAGGACCTGATAGGGAATCGCGAGTTCCAGCGTGCGACCGCGCACCGCGGCCGGCAAATCGGTGGCCGCCGCGGTCCACGCACCCGTGGGCGACACCGTGTACAGCGTGGCTTGAACATCCCCCGATCCCACCTGCACCTCGACCAGCGCGGTGGCCCCAAAGCCCAGGAGATGCTTCTCCTCCGCGCTCTCCGTCGCGCGGGTGAAGAACTTGGCCGGGCTTACCCCGGGCTGCTGGATGTACACCCCCACCACCGTGTCCGGCCCCACGTCCGCCCAGTCTCGCCGCGCGTCCACGCGCACGTACATGTGCTGCGCGTCGAACCCGTACCAGAACCGTTCCACCACCTGGTCGGGGGAAGCCTGGACCCCGCGGGCCACCGTGTAGAACCCCGCGCCCTGCCATTCCTCATCACCTCCCATCCCGTCAATGGTGGGCGTGATGATCCCCGTCGCGCCCACCTCCGGGGGTTCGGGCGTCTCCGGGATGATGGGCACCTCCAGGAAGGTGGGGACGGGCACGTTCAGCGCGCGGTACGCCTGGGCCAACGTCTCCCTGAACTGGCGGTCGAACGCGCGGTCGTCGCCGCTGTTCTGGTCCGCGCCGTACCACCAGAACCAGTCACTCCCCTCGGCCGCGTACACGTGTTCCAGCGCTTGGGCCATCTGATCGTCGGGCACCCGACCCTGCTGTCGGGCCACGAAGTCCCGCACGCGCTTCAAGTACTCCCAGGCCCGGTTCTCCTCATCCTCGCCGATCCACGTCAGGAAATCGGGGCTCACCCAACTGCCCGGCCACAGGCGTTCCAGCGTGGGCTGGTCGGGATACTGGCGCAGGAACTCGGTGGGCGTGACCGTGCGCAGCGTGCCCTTGGCCTGCTCCTCCTCCAAGAGCGCGTACATGCTGTGCAGGAACGCCTTGCCGTCGTTGGGATAATGCTCCCACGCGTTCTCCCCGTCCAGGATGACGCTCACCAGGAAGGGACCTGTTTCACCCTGCGCGCGGATCGCGTCCCGGATGCGCAACAGGCGTTGGACAAAATCCCGGGCCGCGGCCGGGCCGCTCATGCCGCTGTAGGTGAATCCCACCTTGTCGCTGATCACCTTATCCCGGAAAATGACGTATACCTGGCGGTTGCGCGCCCGCGCGATGTAAGGTCGGTACAGCCCCGCGGGGTCCCGCACCACACCCAGACTGTCCCTGGGGAACCCCTTCTTGCCCAGGCTCCGAGCCAGGACCTCCTCGTCGCTGGCCATCCAGAGGATGCCGGCCCGCGCGACCATGCCCACGATCTCCTGGGCCACCGCGCCCTCCGCGGGCCAGAGCCCCTGGGGTTGGCGGCCGAAGATGTCCTGGTAAAACGCGATGCCCTTCTCCAACTGAGCGATGGCGTCAATCCCATAGGTGAAGCGCGGGGGCAGATTCACGTCGGGCGCGGCCACCCGGGCCAGGTTCGTGTCCACCAGCAGGGGCAGGATGGGATGGTAGAAGGGGGTGGTCGTGATGTCGATTTGGCCCGCCTCCAGCAGGCGCTTGTGCACGGGGATGACCTCCCGCACCAGGCGCAGGTGTTCCCCCAGGACGATGGCCTTGTCCTCCTCGCTGAAGTTCCGCCCCTTCTCCACCAGGGATTTCAGCGGGTCCTGGGCCAACCAGTCGGGATCGGTCCAGGCCAAATTGAAGAGCACCTGCAAATCCCGCCACGTCTGGACATCCCAGTCCTGCCAGTGGTCCCGCGCGTCCGCAATCTCCTGATACCGGGGAAAGCGAGCCACGATTTTGGGGTTGATGTCGAAGAAGCGGGCCTGGATGAAGGCTTTCTGTTCCTCTGTGAGTTGGTCCGCGGGGATCTCTGTGTACACCCAGTAGAGGTCCTTGGCGCCGTTGCCGATGTCGATGATCTGCCGGAGGAGGGAGGGCGTCAGGTTGAAGGTGACGTGGATGTCGGGGTACGCGTCCAGCATCGCGGCCATGTCCACGTAGTCCTTGGCCGCGTGGACGCGCACCCAGGGCTTTTCGTAGACGCCGGTATTAGGGTCCTTGAAGTAGAGGGGTTGGTGTTGATGCCAGAGGATAGCCACGTACAGGGGGGATTCGCTGGGCGTGGGCGTGGGGGGCGCGGTGGTCGGGGCCGCGGTGGGAGTCGGGAGGGGGGTAGGGGACGGTGTGGACCGCCCCGCGCACGCGGCCAGCAGGATGACCAGGAATAGGGCCAGGATGTATGAGTAACGACGCATGTGTTTGCCTCCCTTGTGTCTGCACCGGATGGTGGACAACGGTTGTACGGAATTTCGTGCCTATTCGACGGCTATGATACCTCCGTATGGCGGCAGGTGGATGTGCCCACGCCGGACGTCGGCCCGGTCGTCGGTGGTCAGGAGGAGGGATCCCACGTCCAGGGGGATGTCCACCCCGTGGTCCCGGGTGTTCAGCACCACCACGTATGGTCCCCGCGCGTACGCGTAGACCCCGCGCGCGTCATCCACCACCCGAGGGGTAATGGGTGTGGTCCACCACACCGCCCCTCCGGCCCGACGCACGCGAATGATCCGCTGGAAGAACGCGTACAGATCCCGGTCCTGATCCTCCCCCCAGGGCATGGGCAAGCGCGCGTGGCCGTGGTGATGCCACCCGTTGGGTTGGACCACATCCGCGTCCTGGCTGAGCCCCACTTCGGTGCCGTAGTAGAGGATGGGCGGGCCGGGCATGGTAAAGAGGAAAAGCGCGGCCAGGCGCAGGCGGCGGGTGTCGTTCCCCACGATCCAGAGAAAGCGGTTCATGTCGTGGTTATCGAAGAACGCGGGGAGCACCAGGTCGGGCGGGAAATAGGCGACGTGGCGCCGGAGGAACACGTCGAACGCGCTGGGGGGAAGGGTGTGGTACGCGAGGAAGGCCCGCAGGTGCTGCAGAAGCACGAAATCCAGCACCCCATCCATGCGGCCCACGTAAGACCGCATGAGCGCGGGGGTGTGCACCACCTCGCCGAACAGCGCGCTATCCTGCCGGGCCGACCGGGTCGCGCGCCGGAATTCGGACCAGAACAGGTGCGAAGGGCCGTTGGCGTAGTCCAGGCGGAATCCGTCCACCCCCCGCTTCAGCCAGAACACCGCGTGGTCGATGAGATAAGCCCGCGCGCCGGGGTCGTCCACGTTGAACTGGGGCATGGAACGGACGCCGAAGAAGGTGCGATACCGGTGGGGCCACTCCTCAAAGGTGAACCACTTCGCGGTGGCCGCGTGCGGGTCCTGCTGCGCGGCCACGAACGCGGGATGACGGTCCGAGCAGTGGTTGGCCACGAAGTCGAGGATGACCCGAATGCCCCGCCGATGTGCTTCCGCCACCAACGCGTCCATATCCTCCAACGTGCCCAGGCGCGGGTCCACCGCGCCGTAGTCCGTGGCATCGTACCGGTGGTAGGTGGGACTGGGGAAGATGGGCGTCAGCCAGAGCGCGGTGATGCCCAGGCGGGCGAGATAATCCAGCCGCGAGGTGATCCCCCGCAAGGTGCCGCCCATGATGTCGTGCTGGGGATCGGCCGAGCGGTCAAAGTCCGTCCCCGGGTCCGGTGCGAAGCGGTCGGGCATGATCTGGTAGATCACCGCGGCGCGCAGCCACTCGGCCACGGGTTCCTCGTCCACGCCGTAGCCGAACACCCGCAACCGGTCCCCATCTTGCAGAAACCGGCTGAACCGCGTCGCGCTGTGCCATGCCTCCACCGTGTAACGCACCACCGTGCCCTCGGGCTGGCCGGGCAGTCGCCCCTGCCACACCGTCCGATACCCCCAGAGGAGGGTGTCCCATTCCACGCTCACCCGCGTCAGGGGCACGGCCTCCCCCACCTGGGGACGCCCCCGATGGCCGCGCGGGACCATGTCCTCGGTGGTGTAATACACGGTCACCCGGTCCGCGGGCACCTGGGGGCCCAGGGTCACGGTGAGGGTCACTTCCTGGTGGGGACGGGGATCGGGCGGGGAGAGGTAGGGGTCATGGTGGATGCCCTCCCGCGCGTCCCGCTCGAACGCGAGGCGCTGGGCTTCCGTGTGCAGGGTCCCGAAGATGAAGTCCCGATTCATCCTTTGACGGCTCCCTGGGTCAGTCCGCCGATGATCCAGTCCTGAGCGATGAGGTATAGGATCATGATGGGGATGGCGCCGATGAGCGCGCCCGCGGCGAAGATGCCCCACTTCTGGGTGTACTGCCCCTCAATGAGTTGCCACAGGCCCACGGCCAGGGTGAAGTTCTCCTTGCTGCGCAGGAGCACGCTGGCCAGCAGGACTTCGGAGTAGGTGCCGATGAAGGTGAGCACACCGACCACCGCGAGGATGGGTCGGACCAGGGGGAAGATGATGCGCCAGAACACTTGCCAGTCCGACGCGCCGTCAATGCGCGCGGATTCGTCCAGGTCCCGGGGGACCGCGTCGAAGAACCCTTTCATCAGCCAGGTGTTGATGCCCAGCGCGCCGCCCAGGTAGACGAGGATGAGCCCGCCGTGGGTGTTCAACCCCAGGGAGGGGATGTAGTTCTTGATCTGCTGGAGCAGGAGGAAGATGGCTACCATTGCCAGGAAGTTGGGGAAGACCTGCACCAGGAGGATGGTGAGGAGAAGGCTCCGCCGCCCGCGGAAGTGGAAGCGGGAGAACGCGTACGCGGCCAGCGCGCTGATGATCACGGCCAGCACGGAGGTGATCAGGGAGACTTTGATGGAGTTCAGCATCCAGCGGGGGAACGGTTGCAGCGGGTTGTTCAACAGCGCGCGGTAGTTCTCCAGGGACGCGTTGGGCGGGATGAGTCGCTGTTGGGCCAGGGAGTTGCGCGGGTCAAAGGACGCGGACGCGATCCACAGCACCGGGAAGACCGCGTACGCGATGGCCAGGATGGAGACAATCACCCGGCCCAGGGTGATCAGGTGCCGCTGTCGCCGCTTGGATGCCAGAAGTCCCCCGAGATTCCTAGACATTTTCCGAGATCTCCTCCCACATGCGGGTGTAGCGGAACTGGAAGTAGGTGATGGTCGCCACGATCAGGAAGATGATGATGGTGATCGCGGACGCGTAGCCATAGTCGCCTCCGCCGCCGCTGGCAAAGGCCAGGCGGTAGGTGTATGTGACCAGGATGTCCGTGTGGCCCACGGGCGTGGGCGTGCCCGGCATGGGAGGGCCGCCCCGGTTGAAGAGGTAGATGACGTTCCAGTTGTTGAAGTTGAACGCGAAGGAGGAGATGAGCAGGGGGCCCACGGACACCAAAAGCAGGGGCAGGGTGATGGTCCAGAATTTCTGCCACATGCCCGCGCCGTCGATCTCCGCGGCCTCGTACAGGTCCTCGGGGATGGCCTGGAGCGCGCCGGTGGAGATGAGCATCATGTAGGGGTAGCCCAGCCACAGGTTGACCAGGAGGACGCCGATCTTGGCCCAGGTGGGGCTGGAGAACCAGGGTGGGGCCCAGCCGATGAATTTCTCCAGGGTGGTGTTGATGACGCCGATGTGGGGGTTCATCAACCCACGCCAGACCAAGATGCTGATGAAACTGGGCACGGTGTAAGGCACAATGAGGAAGGACCGGATGACCTTACGCCCGCGGATGCTGGGGTCGTTGTACACCAGCGCGAGGAAGAGCCCCAGGGCAAAGGTGGTGAGGACGGTCCCCGCGGCGAAGAGGATGGTCCACAGGAAGACTTTGAGGAAGGGCCCCCGCAGCGCGGGACTTCGGAACAGCCGTTGGAAGTTCGCGGCCCCAATGAAGACCTGATACCCCGGGGTCAATGCTTCCCCGTCCTCGGCCACGAAACTCCCCCGCCGGTCGTCGGCCCGGTACACTTTGCCCGTCTGTTGGTCCACGATGGCGTCCTGCTGGGGATCGTACACGTAGCGGGGTTGGAGGGCCGCGGCTTCGTCCAGGGATCGGATTTTCAGCACGTGCGGCGGGGTGCCGAATTCGAGTTTCTCCAGGTCCGGCAGATAGCGGATGACCTGGATGCGGTCCAGGCGCCGGAGGTCACGGATGTGGGTGGGCGTGCCCTGTTCGTCGGCCGGACCGATGTCGCCCTGGCCGGGATCCGCGGGCTGTATAGGCTCCCCGGGGAACGCGACAAACGTGCGACCGTCAGGCGCGACCAGCCACAGCGCGTACCGCCCATCCTCGGATCGGTACGCGGTCCACCGGTAACTTTCCCCGCCCTCGGGCAGGTAGAGGCGTTGGCTCAGCACCTGGATGACTTGCTGTTTGGTGAGGATGTGGCCGTCGCTGTAGTTGGTGAACGCAGTGTACACGGTGAACACCAGGGGGTAGACCACCATGAGGATCATCAGGGCCAGCCCGGGGGACATCCAGCGCAGGGGGTAGTACTCTTCCTTGAGGAAGATGATGTTGATGCCCAGGGTGATGACTACCAGGAGGACCACCAGGTACCACACCCGGTCGTGGATCATCTGGGGGAGGATCCATAGCGCGAACGCGTCGATGACCGCGAGCCCGAAGAGGCGGAAGAGGATGGCGGAGAGTGAGTAGGTGAACCCCTGCTGTGTTTGCGTTCTTCGTCGCATGGTTCCGGTCCCCCATCGGGCGGAGAGTCACCCCGTGGTCACAGCCCAGGAACCATGACCACGGGGTGGTGTTGGACGTTATTGGCCGCCGGCAATGGCCTGGCGGATCTGTTCGGCCGCGTTCTTGAACGCGGTTTCGGGGTCTTCCTGCTGCTGGAAGATGAGGGTGATCGCGTTGCCCCACGCTTCCCACACTTTGGACATCTCAGGAATGGCGGGCATGGGGTCCGCGTTCTTCCCGGCCAGACCAAAGGCCGCGATGTCCGGGTCGTCGATCTTCTCCCGCACGGGCAGGAAGGCGGAAGGCCGCGGGTCCGCGTTGAAGAGTTTCCACATGTTCTCTTCGGTGGCCACGAATTCGGTGAGGAAGGTCTGGGCCAGGAGTTTGTTCTCGCTGAACGCGCTGATCATGAAGCCGTGCACGCCCGAGAAGGGATGCCCGTCCGCGGTCTCGTCGGGGATCTCCGCGATCTTGTAGTGCACGCCCGACTCGCGGATGCGCTTGAGGGCCCAGGGGCCGGTGATGATCATGGCCGCGTCCCCTTGCTCGAACATGGTGTGTGCGGTGTCCCAGTCCACGTCGGGCTTCAGGTGCCCTTCCTTGACCATCATGTCGAGCCACTTGGCCGCGGCAATGGATCCGGGGCTGTCGATGCCCAGGTCCTGGGGGTTGTAGTTGCCGTCCTTGTCCTTGCCGAAGACGTACCCACCAAACGCGGTCATGATGGGGTAGAAGTGGTAGGGATCACCCTGGTGGAGCACGTAGCCCTGCTTCACCTTGCCCGCCTTCTCCAATTCCGCCGCGACCTTGGTCACTTCGGTCCAGGTCTTGGGCGCCTCAGGCACCAGGTCGGGGTTGTAGAAGAAGGCCACGTTCTCGGTCAGGTAGGGCATGCCGTACAACTGGCTGTTGTAGGTGAAGGCCTGCAGCGCGGAGGGCAGGAACTTCTCCTTCTTCGCGCCCAGGTCCACAGGTGCGAGAAGACCGTTGACGACTAATTCACCCAGCCAGTCATGGGCCCCGATGATGATGTCCGGGCCCTCCCCCGCGGGCGCGGCCACTTTGAACTGGTCACGGATGTCCCCAAAGCCCACTTGCTGGACTTCCACTTCCACGCCGTATTTCTCGGTGAAGGCTTTGGCGATCTCTTCCATGATGGGCGCCCGGTTCTCGTCCGCCCAGATGACGAGTTTGGCCGCGGGCGGTTGCGGTGTGGGAGTGGGCGGCACGGGCGTCGGCGTTGGTGGCTTGGGGGTGGGCGTGGGTGGAACGGGGGTAGGCGTCGGCGTGGGCGTGGCCTTGGCACACGCGGTCACCAGTAGACTGGCCACGACGAGGATAACCAATAGGGTCCAGATATGTCGCTGCTTCATCGTCACACCTCCTTGAGATGCCGATACAGAAGCGGTTTGTGTTCAGACGCCTGTGTCTTTTTCTGCACCTCCTTTCGGTTGTGTGTGGCCCCCACGGGGTGAATGCGCCCGCGAGTCAGGCCGAACCTCCCAATGGTCAGGGTGTTGTCAAGACGTCTCGGGTGCTCGAATTCCAACGTGTATTGTACTCCATGCCCTAGGGCAGGGCAAGCCGCGCGCGGTTCGGGACAA
>JAADDB010000087.1 GCA_013154135.1 Chloroflexota bacterium | reverse complement strand
CTTCCGATCTGGCCGCCCACCACGGTTCTACCGGGTTTATCAGTCCATCCGTTACTTGTGAAGAGAATCGTACCCCATGGTGCGGATGAAGGTGAGCACGGCCCACCGGTCCTCTTCCGTTAACTGTCCCTTCCAGGGGGGCATGGTGCCCTTTCCATCGGTCACCGACTGGAACAAATCCACCAAGCGTGTGGTAGCAACGAACTCCGGTGAGGTGAAGTCCGGTGTATCCTCCAACAGTCCCTTGCCATCCTCCCCGTGACAAACCACACAGTGGGTGGTGTACACATCCTTCCCCCGCTGTAAGGCCTCCTCGCTCACCGCGAAGTCCAGCGCGTAGAAGACCACGTTCCAACGGGTCTGTTCATCCAGGGAGCTCTCCCACGGGGGCATGGTGCCTTTCCCCTTGCTCACGGAGAGGAAGAGCTCGGCCGGGGCCCTCTCCCGGAAGAGGTCCGGCGCGGTGAAATCCGGCGTGTCCGGGATGACCCCTTTGCCATCCTCGCCATGGCAGACCACACAATTCTGAGCAAAGGCCATGGCCCCATCCTCCGCGCTGGGACGTTGAGGGGGCACGGGTAAGGCCTCTTCGCCGGCCGGCGCCTGAGCCGCGGCCTTCGCGGCCTCTTGAGCCTCCACCAGCACGGGTAACAGGGTCGCGGTCGGCTCGGCCTTCAAGGGAATCGGCGTAGGCGCGGTCAAATGGGCGATTGGTCTGGGATCGGCACACCCGGCCATGAGCAAAATGGCCAGGAGGGTTAACAAGCCAAGGGCTAACGCGCGTCGCGACTTCATTCCCATTGCCCTCCTTCTATTCCTGCGCCAGGGAGCGCAAGTAGTTAATCACATCCCACCGCTGCTCCACCGACAAGTTCTCCACCATCCGCGGCATCCGTCCAAAGCCATCCGTCAGCACCTGGAAGAGAAATGCATCGTTCCGCGAGCGGAGCAAATCAGGTGTCAATTCCGGTGGAGGGGGGTCAAAGTATGCCCCTACCGGACCGCCCCCGATGCCTTTGTCCCCATGACAGAGCGCACAATGAATGGCGAAGAGCTCCTCTCCCCGGGACACGGACATGGGATCCCCGGGATAGGGATTGGTCAACGTACGGGCCACGTACGCGCCGCCCTTGTAGGGGACGGAGCCCTCGGGGAAGGGGATGGGCGGTCCCTCCTGGCTTTTCACCGAGATCTGGTCCTCCATTAGGGACCCGAACTCGACATTGATCACCTCGTACGTGAACAGGAGCCCCACCACCAGGGGGAGCAGGAGTATGAGTAAAAAAATGGCCGTGCGTCGGATCATGACTCACTCCTATCCACAGGAATCAACTCAAACGCGCCCAATCCCCGCAGGCGCTCTCGGACCTGGTCGAAACAGGATTCATCGCAGCGGAAGAGGATGCCGATGGCCCCATGGGAGATGGCCGGGTGATACACCTTCTCCCGCCAACGGGGCAACTCCGCCTGGGCGAGCAACCCGATCAACGTGGCCAGGATGACCCCCAGCATGGTGAACTCGTAGATGATGACCATGGACGGGGGTAAACTGACAATGGGTTGCCCTCCCACCTGAATGGGGTACATGAGAGGAGTGCCGATGGTGAAGAAGACGCCCGCGGCCAAGCCGAGGAGCGCTCCGGGCAGGGCCCAGCGGGCCATCAAATTCGCCACCTTCGGGCGTCCCATGATGGCCTCGGCCACCGGAATCCCCGAAATGACCGACAAGTCCTCCTCCGGCACACCCAGGGCCCGCAGTTCTCCCAGGGCCTCCACTGCATGTTCCACATCCTCAAACAGGGCTAAGTATCTATCCCCCATCAGGGACCTCCTTGGATGCCAAAGACGTTTACCGTTACTCTGCCTTGTGCCACTGAATGACTCCCGGCACCAACGTGCGCCCCACCCGCCGGATCACATGCATCACCTGTCCTTCCTGGACCTCCCACACGGAGATGAGAGGCACAATCCGGGAGAGGAGCACGTAGAGGAGAATGAACATGGACAAGGAGCCGATGCTGATCAAAATCTCCACCGGTGAGGGCACATAATGTCCCCACGAGAAGGGGAACCGATTGCGGGAAAGCGTCACCGGCACAATGATATACCGTTCCAAGTACATGCCGATGTTGATGGAAATCCCGGCCAGAGAAATCATCCACGGCGTGGTCCGGCCGGCCCGCGACCAGAGGATGGCGATGGGGATGATGATGTTGGTGATCAACATGGCGTAGAAGAGAGGCGCGGCCGGGCCCGTGTAGGTCATGAACTCCCGCAGGAAGTCCAGCGCGGTCTCCGCCCCATACCACTCGGTCAGGTAGCCGTTGAACCAGAAGTACGTCCAGAAAAAGGTCATGGTGAGCATGATCTTCCCGATGTTGTCCAGGTGCTGCTCTCGCAAGTAATACTCAAAGCCCATGAACTTGCGCACCATGACCAAGACGACGGCCAACGCGCCCACGCCGGAATAGATGGCCCCCACGACAAAGTAGGGCCCGAAGATGGTGCTCTTCCAGCCGGGCACATTGCTCATGGCAAAATCCCAGGACACAATGGTGTGCACCGACGCGGCCACCGGAATGATGATGAAGGTGAAGATGGCCATGGCCACGTGCAAGTGCTTCCACTCTGCCTCTGTCCCCCGCCAGCCCAGGGAGAGGATGTTGAACAACTTCTTGCGCAACTTGGCCGAGGAATGATCCCGGACCATGGCCAAGTCGGGGATGAGGGGCAAGTACAGGAAGATGAGACTCCCCGTCAGGTAGGTGAGGATGGCCATCATATCCCACATGAGGGGGGAACGGAAGTTCGGCCAAAGGAGCCGCTGGTTCGGGTAAGGGAGCATCCAATAGAAGCGCCAGGTGCGCCCCATGTGGATGAGGGGGTACATGCCCGCGACCATGAGGGCGAACACGGTCATAGCCTCGGCCGCACGGGTGATGGGCCGGCGCCACTCCGCGCCCACCGAGCGCAAGATCGCGGAGATGAGGGTGCCCGCGTGGCTGATGCCGATCCAGAAGACAAAATTCGCGATGTACACGCCCCAAAAGACCGGCCGGTTGATCCCCGCGACGCCTAACCCCCACTTGATCTGATATCCCCAGGCCAACACCAATCCCAGGAACACCAACCCTCCGAGGAAGAAGGCCACGATCAACCAGGTGAGGCTAATGCGCTCCATCGCGCGCATGACCTCGTAGTTCATCTCCTCCCGAGGTCGGCGGTCCAGGAGGAGATCCGCGGCCTTCAGCTCCTGTTCCACATGGGCCAAATCCGGGTGCATGGTGGCTTCAGACGACATGAGCATCACCTCCCTTGAGGTAGATCACCGCGGGTTCTGTTCCCAGATCCTCCAGGAGTTTGAACGCACGGCGACTTTCTGCCAGGCGGGCCACTTTGCTGTTCGGGTCATTCAGGTCCCCAAAGACCAGAGCTTCGGTGGGACAGGCCTGGACGCACGCGGGCTGGACTTCGCCATCTTCAATGGGACGACCCGCGGCTTTGGCGTCCTCTTCCACCCGGCGGATGCGTTGGATGCAGAAGGTACACTTCTCCATGATGCCCCGGGAGCGCACGGTAACGTCCGGGTTCAGCTGCTCCTGTAAGGGTTCAGGGAAGACCGGGTCAAACCAGTTGAACACGCGGGTGATGTAAGGACAGTTGTTGGCGCAGAAACGAGTCCCCACACACCGGTTGTACACTTGCACGTTGATGTGCTCGGTCGCGCTGTGATAGGTGGCGAACACAGGACACACGGGCTCGCAGGGGGCCTGACCGCACTGCTGACACATGATGGGCAAGAACCGGGCGCGAACGTTGGGGTATTCCCCTTCCCAATACCGTTCGATGCGCACCCAACCCATGTGCCGGCCTTTGTGGATCTCCTCCTCTCCTACCACGGGGATGTTGTTCTCCGCGTAGCAAGCGGTTATGCAGGCCCCGCACCCGGTGCACTTGTCGATGTCGACCACCATAGCCCACCGGTGTTCATCCGTCCCCTGGTTGTATGTGCTCATCCCACATGCCTCCTCATATCCCGATGATGCCGGAAGCGTCTCCACATTTTTCAGCCGGGGAACCCGACCTCACGGGCCCGGTCCACACCGGCGTTGTTCTCCAACCGCGGTAACCGCTGACGTCGCCCTGTGGGCACGATTTTCACCCGTACGCTCAGCCAGGCCAGATCCTTCACCACATCCACTTCCCGACCGCCCAGAAGTTGTACCGGGTTCGCGCCCCGTCCCTGAGCGTACCGGCCGTAATCCGTGTGACCCTGCCCCAGGGGCATGGCCACGACGTGGGGGTGAATGGCCGGGTAAATGTAGACTATGGCCTCCACTTCCCCATAGGGGGAGATGACCTTCACCACATCATCCCGTTGTACGCCCAAAAGATAGGCGGTCTCCGGGTTCAGTTCCACCCACGTGCGCCACATGGCCGTGGTCATGGGGTCGGGCAATTCCTGCAACCAGGGCCGATTCGCCCCACGACCGTCGGTGAGGGTGGGGGATTCGTAGGGATACAGGATGAAGGGGTATTCGGTCCCCCCCTCGAATTCGGGAGCGAGGTTGAAGGCCTGGGAGAGTTCCCGCTTGAGGACGGGCGCACTCCACAAGGGCTCCTTGGACCGCCATCCCCCGTTCCCCAGCCAGTAGGCCCACGCTTCTTCCACGTTGTCCAGGGCAAAGGACCCGGGGATGCCCAGGTTGCGGATGACTTCCATCCTGGATTTGAGGAAGTCCACCACGTTGAGCCACGGGAGTTGGGCTCTGGCCGGCTCTAAGGCCTGGGCCAGGAAGAGGAACACGTCGGCCACGTCCCGGGTGTCGTAGTAGGGGCGCACGACGGGCTGTTGGGCGCTGATGACCAAGCGGTCGGTCCCGTTGTCCACGACTTGGTACCCCCAACTTTCCAGGGGGGTGTGCCCGGGAAGGATGTAATCGGCCCACACGCTGGTTTCATCCACAAAACTGCTGAAGGAGATGACTTTGCCCACGTTGGCCACCGCGTCCACAAAACCCACCTCCGGAGGGAGCCCATACGCGGGGTTGCTCCCGTCCAGGAGGAGGAGGTCCACCTGGCCGGAGCGCATGCGTTCCACCAGGTCGCGCACATCCGCGAGGGAAGCCGGCTCGGTCTTGGGCGTCAAGCCGTCGATGCGGGTGTCCGGGGCCAGCCAAAGGCCTCCGGGCTTGCCCAGGTTGTCCATGAGGATGTTGAGCATTTGGACGGCCATGACGGCCTGGTAACCACCCCGATGAGCCGCGGCCGCGCTGCCGGGGATGGCCAAAGGCGCCTGGGCTTGGCCGAAGAGTTGGGCCAGGTGCCGGAGTCGCTCGTACTCCACATCGGTCACCTCGGCCAGTTCCTTCGCATCCACGCCCGCGAAGAAGGGGGCCGCGGCGGTGTTACGGGCCCATCCTTCGTCCAGGAGGATGCGGCCTAGGGCCAGGGCTACCAGGCCTTCGGTGCCCGGCCGAATGGGGATCCAGCGGTCCGCGGGGGCCGCGGTTTGGGAGAGACGCGGTTCAAAGTGCACCACCACTCCCCGTGGGCCTCCTGTATCCTGACGACCGCGCATGCGACCAAAGGCCAGGTTGTAGTGCACCGGCGAAAGTTCGGTGCTCAAAAATCCGCCGCTGAAGGAGAAGACCACATCCGCGTGGGCCAGGTCGTAAACGGGCAACCGGTCCACGCCGAAAAGGGATTTGTTGACCAGGCGCAGGGCCCGTTTTCCCTCCCACGCGGCGTGGGTGCTGTAGATGACCGGAGGAGGCGCGCCAATGGCTGCGAAGAATGTCTCCAAAATCCAGAGCACGTGGTCCGGCACGTCCCCTCCGAAGAAGGCAATACGGGCCGGGTCGGTTTCGGAGATGAGTTGGTAGAGGGTGTTGAGGGCTTCATTCCAGTCGATAGAGGTGAATTGGCGACTTCCCCGCGCGCTCTGGGCCACCGGAGCTCGCAAGCGGTCGGGGTTGTAGAGGGCTTGCAACGCGGCCTGGCCCCGAGCACAGGTTTTCCCCTCGTTGACGGGGTGCATGGCGTTGCCTTCTACTTTCTTGGCCCGCCCCTGATGGACGCGGACGATGATGCCACACGCGGCCGGACATTCCCGGCAGGTGGTCGCGTACCACACACTTTCGCCCGGCAGGGCGAATTCGGGCATGTCCACGTAGGGTTCCAGGTATTCTTTTTTCTGCAAGGAAAGGGTGCAGCCACTGATGACCGCGGCAGCACCGGCCAACGCGGTCCCTTGCAAGAATTGACGCCGGGTGATCCCTTGCTTGCTCATATGTGTTCTCCCCCTACTTGTGGCAGGTCGCACAATCGGTCAATTTGGCCACTTTTTCCGGAGCTTGCTTTTGGTGGCAGTCCAAACAGTACCCCATGGTCATGGAGTAGTCGGGCTTGGGCATGTCCAGTCGGCCGATATCGCCGTGGCAGTCCTCGCAGGCCAGGCCGGCCTGAACATGGGGACGATGGCTGAAGTAGACAAAGTCCGGCTGGTCGAACATCTTTTCCCAGCGCAAGGGCGCGTGGCGGGCCCACGCGTCCCGGATCTTTTCCACTTCCATTTGGGAACGTCGTCGCCGCGGGGTGACCACTTGATGGCATCCCATGCACTTTTCCACGCTGGGGATGGAAGCCACTTGGCCCCGGGGCGCGTTGGAGTGGCAGTACAAACAATCTATGCCCTTGTCCGCGTGGGTTTTATGCGAAAAGGCTATGGGCTGTCCGCGGAGTTTACCCCATCGTTTTCCCTGGGTTTGAGGAGCAGCATAGGCGACCATCACGATGGTCAGGAAGAGGAGAAGAACAATGCCGCCTAGCACCCACCGTGAACGCCTACGCGTGGCTTTTGCGCGTCCCTGATCCATATTTTGTGCCTCCTCCAGGAAAATGCACATGTGTAGATGTAGGGCGATAAGGACATCCTATAGCTTACGATAAAATACGCACCTTGTCATCACCACAATGGGCGATTTTTTGCCCGTATCATTTCTCACCCCATCGGATGAGAAGGGGGGAGTAACGATTAAAGAGTAACGATTGACGATTAAGAAGGGTGGGCTGGAAGCTAGGATGGCTTTTTCCACGTGAGCACTGTGTCGGTCGTGAACCGTGGATAACCCTGTGGATATGTGCCTGCAAATCCTGTGCACAACCCCCGGACCGGTTGAGGATTATCCTCCAAGGCTGTGGAAAATCCCCTTCGCCCATTTTCCCCCCCAAATATGGGGGACGAAAAAGAAACATCTCCACACCCAAACACCCTTCGGACAAAAAACCTGGCCGATTGCCCTGTTCAAAACCGGGAGCAGCCCCTGCAGAGGGGCAAAATACCGCCCATCACCGCTCCACCCCAACGCCCAGACGTCCGCTATCCGCCATCATTAGGGGGCCCTGTCCCTTTCCCTGTCCGAACCCGGGGGAAGAGACAAGGGGGTTAGCCGCTCCACGCAGGGCATTTGTCCAAAACTTATCCACACCTGGGGATAGTTATCCACAAGCCATTGTGGATAACTTCCTTTTCCTGGCCCCCTATATCTAGGGCCTCGAGCCGTCCAACCGCTATATATGGGCTTTTGCACCACGGATCTTCCAATAGTCAGCAGTTATCCTGAAATCCCCACCCCCTACTACTATGACTACCCAAATACTCTTTTCTGATAAAGGCTATCCACAATAGCCACCACTATCACCCCCCTGAATCGTCAACCCCTAATTTCTGCCTGTACCAAAACAGTTCTCCTGGAAACACAAAAGGAGGGAGATGGCAGCATCTCCCCCCTTCGTTCCCTGTTTATGACTTAGCCTTTCTGGACCAGGTGGCGAAGCACATACTGGAGGATGCCCCCGTGTCGGTAATACTCCACTTCGATGGGGGTATCCAACCGCACTTTGACTTGGAAGACTTTCTCCGTGCCGTCCTCATCGCGAGCCCGGACTGTCACCAGCTGGCCCGGTTGGATGTCGTCGGACAAGCCTTCAATGTCGTACACCTCCCGACCGGTCAGCCCCAAGGTGTCCTTGTTCTCCCCGGGCAGGAATTCCAACGGGAGAACACCGACGCCGACCAGGTTGCTGCGGTGGATGCGCTCGAAGGATTCAGCGATAACCGCCTTGATGCCCAAGAGCAACGTTCCCTTGGCGGCCCAGTCCCGAGAGGAACCGGTCCCGTATTCTTTGCCCGCGATGACAAGAAGAGGAATGCCCTTCTCCTTGTATTTCATGGCCGCGTCGTAAATGGTCATCACCTCACCCGTGGGCAGGTAGATGGTCCAACCACCCTCTTTGTCCGGCACCAGCAGGTTGCGCAGCCGGATGTTGGCAAAGGTGCCTCGCATCATCACTTCGTGATTGCCGCGGCGGGCACCATATGTGTTGAAGTCCCGCGGATCAACGCCCTTGGAGAGGAGGTATTGCCCGGCCGGGCTGTCAATGGGGATGGGACCGGCCGGCGAGATGTGATCCGTGGTCACCGTATCGCCCAGGAGTACCAACACCCTAGCTCCCCGAATCTCCCGGATGGGAGGGGGCTCCAGGGGCATGTCCTTGAAGAAGGGCGGTTCCTGGATGTAGGTGGAGTTGGGATCCCACGGGTAGAGGTCGCTGTCGGGCACGGGAAGGCTTTCCCATAGTTCGTTGCCCTTGTACACGTCCTTGTACTGTTCCTTGAACATTTCCGGCTTCAGACTGCGTTGGATGGCTTCGCGCACTTCCTTCTGCGTGGGCCAGATGTCCTTGAGGTACACGGGCTGGCCGTTGGGATCATAGCCGACAGGCTCTGTCTGGAAGTCGATGTCCATACGGCCGGCAATGGCGTAGGCCACCACCAGCGGCGGGGAGGCCAGATAGTTGGCCCGGGTCAGCGGATTCACCCGGCCCTCGAAGTTCCGGTTGCCCGAAAGCACGGCCGCGACAATCAGGTCGTGTTCCTTGACGGCTTCGGCCACGGGTTCGGGCAAGGGGCCGCTGTTGCCGATACAGGTGGTGCACCCGTAACCGACCACGTGGAAGTGCAACGCCTCCAGGAAGGGGAGTAAGCCCGCGTCTTCCAAATAGCGAGGGACGACACGGGAGCCCGGGGCCAAGCTCGTCTTCACCCAGGGCTTCACGTCCAGCCCCAGCTCCACCGCCTTCTTGGCCACCAGGCCGGCCGCCATCATAACCGAGGGGTTGGACGTGTTGGTGCAGGAGGTGATGGCCGCGATGACCACGGCTCCATCGGACACCTCGGTCTCGATGCCGTCGAATTCCACTTCGACGCGTTTGCGGCCGTTGTCCTCGCTCGGTTCTCGGCCGAACCCTTTGAGGACTTGGTAGAAGGCGGATTTGGCCTCCCGCAAGGGGATGCGATCTTGTGGGCGCTTGGGACCCGCGATGCTGGGCTCCACTGTGCCCATGTCCAGCTCCAGCACGTCCGTGTACACCGGGTCGGGCGTCTCATCCGTGCGGAAGAGTCCCTGTTCCTGGGTGTACCGGTGGACCAGCTCTACCAACTCCTCGCTGCGGCCGGTGCCGACCAGGTAGCGCAAGGTCTCCATGTCCACGGGGAAGAAGCCCACGGTGGCCCCGTATTCGGGGGACATGTTGGAAATGGTGGCTCGGTCGGCCAGGCTGAGGTTGGTGATTCCCGGTCCGAAGAACTCCACGAACTTCCCCACCACGCCTTTTTGCCGCAACATTTGCGTAATGGTGAGGACCAGGTCGGTGGCGGTAGCCCCTTCGGGCAGTTCCCCGACTAACTTGAAACCAATGACGTCCGGGGTGAGCATGTAGAGGGGTTGGCCCAGCATGTTGGCCTCGGCTTCGATACCTCCCACGCCCCAGCCCAGAACGCCTAAGCCCGCAATCATGGTGGTGTGGGAATCGGTCCCTACCAACGTGTCGGGGTATGCGACCTTCTCCCCGTCTTCCTCTCCCAGCATGACCACTCGGGCGAAGTATTCCAGGTTCACCTGGTGGATGATTCCCGTATCAGGGGGGACCACGCTGAAGTTTCGGAAGGCCCGTTGGGCCCATCGGAGGAACGCGTACCGTTCTTGGTTGCGTTCAAACTCCCGCTTCGCGTTGTAGGGGAGCGCGTAGATGGAGCCGAAATAGTCCACTTGCACGGAATGGTCGATGACCAGGTCCGCGCGGATGTGGGGGTTGATCTTGGCCGGATCCCCGTGCAGGCGTTTCATCGCATCCCGCATGGCCGCCAGGTCGACCACCGCGGGAACGCCGGTGAAGTCTTGCAGGACGACTCGCGCCGGCATGTAGGGGATGTCTGGACGTTTGTCCGCCTGCGGTTTCCACTGGGCCAGTGCCACCACATCCTCTTCTGTGACGAGCTTGCCGTCCACGTGACGGAGCAGGTTCTCCAGGAGGATTTTGATGGTGAAGGGGAGTTTGGACACATCGGCTATGCCCTGTTCTTCCAGGGCATGGATGCGATAGATGGACGCAGGGCCACTGCCGGTATCAAAAGTGACTCGGGCACCAAAGGGGTTCATGCGAAAGCCTCCTTTCCCAACGCTGAACATTTTTGACATGTGCCATGTTCCCCTCCATTGTACTCAACTTCTCTCAATCATGCAGAATGGCCGGGGGGCTTTTGCGTGAGGGGGCCGCTTGACATTCTCTCGAAGGTGGGTAGGCTATAAGCGGGTGATACCAAATACGGGCGAGGAGGCAAAAGATCACGCACGTGCGGGGTGCTGCGGAGTTTTCCCTTCCGAACACATACCAATCCGACCGACGAGGTCCGGTGCGATGGCTCATTTCCCACGTGCGACTGTATTGGTATCTTTTCCTCCTCATGGTGCTGGGAGCCCTGGGCAACGCGGTGCTCGCCGCGGTTGTCCCCTTCCTCATCGGCCGAGCCTTCAATTTGATTGCATCCCCATCCCCGTACGTGCGAGGCCTCATCCCCCTGGCGGGGTTGCTCATCCTCAGCCAGACCCTGCGCAGTGTGCTCCAGTTCGCTCGGAATGCCGCGTCGGAGTTGCTGGCCCAACGCCTGGAGCGGGATATCCGGGATGAGTTGTACATCGATCTCCTGGGCAAGAGCATGGCCTTCCACCATCTCCAACCGGTGGGGGAGATCATGGCCCGGGCGACCAACGATGTGCGCGAGATCAATTACATGTTCAGCCCCGGGATCAACCTCATCGTCGGTTCCACCGCGTTCATGCTCATGCCCCTGCTTGGGGCGCAACGGTACCATCCGGCCCTCATGCTCGCACCTGCCCTCTTCATCCTCTTCTACATCCTGGCCCTCATTCAATATCTCCACGAACTGGATCCCATCACCCAGGAAGTGCGGGAACGTTTCGGGCGGATGAACACCCATTTGACCGAAGTGCTAGACGGCATTGAGACGGTGAAGGCCGCAGCCCAGGAGGAACGGGAGATCCGACATTTTCGCCACCTTGCGCGGCGGTTCTGGCAAGCGGCCGTGCACCAAGGAGATGTGGAAGCCCGCTTCATCCCCCTCCTCCTCATCGGCGTCGCGACCGCGGGCGGGTTTTTCCACGCGCTGTGGCTCTATCACCGGGGAGCGCTGCAGGTGGGGGATATTGTGGGCTATGTGGGGCTGCTCCAGCTCCTGCGCTTCCCCACCTTTGTTTCCCTCTTCTCCTATGCCCGGGTGTCCACCGGCCTGGCCGCTTCCCGGCGCATCCTGGAGTTGCTGAACCAGCGCACGGAGGTGGACCAGAATCCGGATGGGTACGCGGGCAAAATGCGGGGCGAGGTGGAGTTCCAGCACGTGGATTTCGCGTACCCAGATGGCCACGTCGCGCTGCAGGACATCACCTTTCACGTGAAACCCGGCATGCGTGTGGCCATCGTGGGGCAGACGGGCGCGGGCAAGACCACTTTGGTCAAACTCATCAACCGCACGTATGACGTCACCCGGGGACGGGTTCTGGTGGATGGCGTGGATGTGCGGGATTGGAATTTGGAGGCCTTGCGGCGCCAGATCTCCATCATCGAACAGGACATCTTCCTCTTCTCCCGCACGATTCGGGAGAACATCGCGTTCGGTCGCCCCGACGCGACCATGGAGGAGATCATCGCCGCAGCCAAGGCCGCTCAAGCCCACGAGTTCATCATGTCCTTCAAGGACGGATATGACACGGTTATCGGCGAGCGCGGGGTCACCCTGTCCGGCGGGCAACGCCAGCGGTTGGCCCTGGCCCGGGCCTTTCTGACAGACCCGGCCATCCTCATTTTGGATGATTCCACCAGTGCCATCGACAGCGCGACGGAGGACAAGATCCAGCGGGCCATCTTCGCCGCGTCCAAGGGCCGGACTACCTTCATCATCACCCACCGTTTGTCCCAAATTCGTTGGGCCCATCTGATCATCCTCCTGCGCAAAGGCCGTATCGAAGCCATGGGAACGCACGAGGAGCTGTTGGAAACGTCCCCCGCCTACCGTCGCTTGTTCGTGCGGGAGTGAGGATGACGAATAACGAGTAACTGGGAGGTGTGTGTTCTTCGCGAATCTGGATGTGGAGGCGTACGACCGGCAATACAGTGACCGGGAGCTGGCCGCGGGGATGTGGGTGTACTTGCGGCCTCAGCTCACGCGGCTGATGCTCATCGTCCTCTTCACGGGCCTGTTCTCCGCGTCCGGGGCGGCTTTGCCCATGCTCATCGCCCGCGGGGTGGATGTGATACGCGAACACCCCACCCCCTGGGGGATTCTCCTGTTGGGTGGGGCCGTGCTCCTCTCCGGGGTGGTCACGTGGGGAGTGAACTGGGGACGCCGCCGCCTGATCGTGCGCGCGGTGAACGATGTGATCCTGGCCCTGCGGGTGGATGCTTTCCGCGCGGTGGTCAACCAGGACATGAGCTTCCACGACCGGTTTTCCTCCGGTCGTATTGCCTCGCGCATCGCGTCGGACACGAAGGATTTTGGGGATGTGACCGTGCTCCTCACGGATATCAGCGCCCAGCTCATCCAGGCCCTGATCCTGGCCGTGGTCCTCCTCCGGCTGGACCGGCATCTTTCCCTCTACTTGTTCGCCTTCCTCCCCATTGTGTTCCTCGCCGCGGGCAGCTTACGCCACATGGCCCGTACCGTCACCCGGGAGGGCATGCGGGCCATTGCCAACGTCAACGCGGCCATCAAGGAGACCATCAGCGGCATTGCTGTGGCCAAGAACTTCCGGCAGGAAGCGGCCATTTACCGGGAATTCGCCGCGGCGAATATCCAATCCTACCGGGTGAACGTGAAACGGGGGTTGGTCCTCTCCAGCATCTTCCCCCTGCTCAACGCCCTGGGTGGGGTGGGAACCGCGATGTTGGTGTACGTGGGCGGACTTTCCGTGGCCCAGGGCATGGTGACCGCGGGGGCCTGGTATCTGTTCATCGCCAGCCTGGACCGGTTCTGGTTTCCGGTGTTGAACCTCTCCGCGTTTTCCGCACAGGTTCAGGCCGGCTTATCCGCGGCGGAACGGGTATTCGCCCTCATTGACGCGGAGCCCTCTGTTATCCAAATCGACCACCAACCGGTCCCCTCCCTCCGGGGGGACATCCGACTGGAGCGGGTGTGGTTTTCCTACAACGAAGGGGAACCGGTGCTGGAGGACTTCTCCCTTCACATCCGTCCGGGGGAGACGGTGGCTATTGTGGGGCACACGGGCGCGGGCAAATCCTCCATTGTCCGGCTCATCGCCCGCTTTTACGAATTCCAGCGTGGGCGCATTCTCATAGACGGCCGGGACATCCGCACCCTGGATTTGCACCAATATCGGAAACACCTGGGATACGTTTCCCAAACGCCCTTCCTCTTTTCCGGGACGGTTCTCGACAACATCCGCTATGCCCGGCCCGACGTGACCGAGGAGGAAGTCCTGGCCTTGGCCCGGCGCATAGGGGATGGGGAGTGGTTGGAGACGTTCCCCAACGGCTTGCACACCCAAGTGGGAGAGCGGGGCAACCGGTTATCCATGGGGCAGCGTCAGCTGGTGGCCCTGATGCGGGTTTTGGTCTTGCGACCGGCCATCTTCATCCTGGACGAGGCCACGGCCAGCATCGACCCCTTCACCGAGTGGCAGATCCAACAGGCCATCAACCTCCTCCTGCGGGAGACCACGAGCATCGTCATCGCCCATCGTCTCTTCACCGTCCAAGCCGCGGATCGGATCATCGTGCTCATGCGGGGGCGGATCATCGAAGAGGGGACCCACGAATCCCTCTTGCGGGCCAACGGTCACTACGCGGAGTTGTACAACACCTACTTTCGCCATCAGAGTTTGGAATACGTGGAGCAGGTCCGCGTGTGGGCAGATGAGGAAGGAGAGGCGTAAAGAGGACGGTGTTGTAGGCCTACCCCCTCAATACGCGTTCCTGTCCCGGAAGATGCGGAACAGGGTGCGGATGATGATCTTGATGTCCAGCCAGAGAGACCAGTTCTCGATGTACCACAGGTCGTACTTAGTGCGCTCCACAATGGACGTATCCCCTCGCAGGCCGTTCACCTGAGCCCAGCCGGTGATGCCCGCCTTCTCCCGGTGGCGGTCCATATAGCGGGGGATGAGCTGGCGGAACTGTTCCACGTACACGGGCCGTTCTGGCCGGGGACCTACCAGGCTCATGTCCCCCATGAGCACGTTGATGAACTGGGGCAGTTCATCGATGGAGTACTTGCGGATAATGCGCCCGACCCGGGTCACCCGGGGGTCGCCCGGCCGGGTCCAGCCCGGCCCATCCCGTTCCGCGTCCACCCGCATGGACCGGAATTTCAGCATCTTGAAGGGCCGCGCGTCCAGGCCCATGCGCTCCTGCACGTAGAACACAGGCCCGGGGGATTCCAGCTTGATGGCAATGGCCGTGAGGATCATCAAAGGGGAGAAGAGGATGAGGCCGATGATGGCACCCACGATGTCCATGGCCCGCTTGGCCGCCAACCGCCAACCCCGCATAGCAATGTCCCGCACCGTGAGCAGGGGGAGCCCTCCCAAATCCCCAATGGACACCTCGGAGGCCATGATTTGGAACACATCGGGGAAAACCTTGACCCCCACCTTTTCCCGTTCGCACATCGCGATCAGCTGGACCAACTCCCGGTGGTCTGCTTCGGGCAGGGCGATGATCACCTCATCCACCTGGTGCTTTTCGATGACTTGGGGAATGTCGGCCACCCGACCGAGGACGGGGATCCCCATGACCGAGCGGGCTTTTCCGTTGACATCGATGAACCCAACCACCCGGTAGCCGAGCTCCGGTTGTTGGATGATCTTCTGCAAGATCATGCGCCCGATTTCCCCGGTTCCCACAATGAGCACCCGGTCGGCCCCCACGCCCCGGGCCTGGAGGGCTTTTTGTATCTGCCCCAGGAAAATGCGCCCTCCCGTCAGCAGGAGGATGGAGAGTCCCCACGCGTACGCCAGCATCCGGCGCTGGTAGTTGAACTCCTCCTTGTACACCAGGGACATAATGGCCAGGGAGATGAGCAGGGCCAAGGTCACGCTGGCCGTGACCACGTACAACTCGTCCAGGGGCTGGACCACCCGTTTGTGGCGGTACATGTGGTTCAAGGCCATGGTGATCACCAGGACAACCACATAGGTGACCAGCATGGGAACATAGGGGGCAAAGGAATCGCTCATGCCCGGGTGAGGGGTGAGCAGGCGGAGGCGGAACGCGGCGTAGAACGCCACCCCGCCGAGAATCGCATCCAGGATGAGCTGTGCGAAGACAAAGAGGAAATGCACCCGCTTCACGGCTTCCCCTCTCCCGACCGTACCCGTTGCCAACTCAACTGTGCCCACCGGAGGAGCACATCCACCGTTCCTTTGACCGCGATGCCGGTCATGATCAACCAGTGCAAGGGTTTCGGGGTTGTGGCCGCATAGTGCTTGCGGTAGAAGATGACCATTGCCCGGTAGAATTCTACTCGCGCGCGCTTACTCTGTCGAGAAGCCGCCTCCTTCACGTGCAACACCGTCACATCCGCGTTGTACCACACCTGCCACCCTTTTTGTTTGATCCGGTAGGCCCAGTCCAGATCCTCGCCGTACATGAAGAACTGCTCATCCAGCAAACCCGCGTCCTCAATGGCCTCCCGCCGGACCATCATGAACGCGCCGACAACGCTGTCCACCTCCACGGTCAGCGTTTCCGGCAGGTAGGTGAGGTTGTAACGGGCAAACCGGGGGCTCTTGGGGAAGAGTTTGTGTAAGCCCAACATCCGGTAGAAGGAGACTTGGGGGGTCGGGAAGGAACGGCGACATGCCAGGTCCAAGGACCCGTCCGGGCGCACCAGGCGAGGACCGGCTACCCCTGCACGGGGATGGGCATCCATGAACGCCACCATATCCGCGAGCGCGCGGGGTGGGAGCTCGGTGTCCGGGTTCAGGAGCAGCGCGTAGCGGGGGGGACGCGTGGGGCGCAGATATTCCCGGTATGGCCTCTTTTCCCCGCCTTCCCACACCACCGCATCGGGAGGGGATTGGAGGATCTGGGTTTCATCCCCTACCGGTCGGAAACCGTACGTCAGAAGTCCCAAATTGTTCCCGTACGGATACCCCGCGTTCACCGGGTTCGCGATCAGACGCACCTGGGGGAAGTGCGTCCGTACCATCTCCACGGTTCCATCGGAAGAGGCATTGTCCACCACCGTCACGTGAAAGGAAACATCCCCCTCGCTTGCGTACACCGTCTCCAAACAGCGCCGGAGCAACTCCCGTGTGTTATACGAAACAATGACAATGCCCACATCCATCGTGTGTATTTTTCCTTCCAGCGTGTTTGACGGGACTTTGGACAAACAACCTTGGCCGGCGAACAAGATTCAGCACCTCGGCCGCGGACGGGTCCGCACCTTGGCGGGGCGCCGGCGTTCTCGCCCCGTGCATAGAGAGAGTTTTGTGTGCGAGGTGGGCGGGCTTCGCCCGCCCACCTCGCACACAAAACAATTTTCTCCGGGGAG
>JAADDB010000183.1 GCA_013154135.1 Chloroflexota bacterium | reverse complement strand
GAAGCCCGCCGCCCACCCACCAAAACAGTTCTCTCCTAAGGGGGACAGCCCTCTGAGGCGCACGGCCGTACGCTCCTACCGGGCGTGAACCGCGATGGCGCATGACCAGCCGAGAATCGCCACACACGGCCCAGTGGGGCCCTTCCCTTTTACTCGTTACTCGTTATGCGTTAGACCTCGCCCATCCCTCCCGACCTCGCCCCTCAGCCAACCCCTTAATCGTCAATCGTTACTCATCGTTACTCCGGACACACATCCTCGGGAGTTTGAGGGGGCAGGGGGTCCACCGGATATCCGCCCAGCAGGGCCAGGAGGTCCGGCTTCTCCTGCAGGGCCTGGACCACGGCCTGGCACGCGGCCCGGGCATCCCCGGACGCGCTGTACGCATCCCACCACGTGTGGGCCAACGGCGTGAAAGGCGCGTCCGGCAACTCTTGGTCCAGCGTGTCCAACGTGGCCTTGGCCAAACTCCCGTTCCCCGCGAAACTCGCGGCAATGGCCAACTCCAGCCCCGCAAAACTGCGCACCGTGGCCAGCTCCTCCTCGGCATCCCCACCCGGTTTGCACGCGGTCAACCCCTGACCGCTGAACACGTGGGCGAACCGTTCCACCGCCCGATCCCACCCGTACGTGGGAGCGCCTTGCAGAGCCACCCACGCGGCGTGCAACGCGTAGCGGGCGCACGTGTTGTCCGGATACATCACATCAAACAAACTGTAAGGCGCGCCCCCGTCCGAAGCCCACACCTGAACCCGCTCCGGTTCCTTGGTCGGCGCGTCACTGTACACATTCTCCCGAATGAGGATCTCCTGGCCACTGCCCGGAGCTTCATCCGCGAACTCCACCCGTGCGTTGTGACCCTGGGGTTCCCCCTGAACCCACACCACGTAATCCTCTCCCGTCCAGCTGTACACCTGAACGGTCAGGGTGCAATCCACCTTCTCCTCCGGACGGCACCGCATCTCCTGCCAGACCACATCCACCTGGCCATCCTGGTTCAAATCCTCCACCGCGAGGAGAGTGACCGTGCCCGTGTAGAGCTGCTCCAGCTTGAGGGAGAAATCATCCCCTTGTCGGTGGAACGCCAAGACCGCGCCCGGCCCCACCTCCATGCCCTGGTGCAGGGGCAAATCCAGGGCCAGGAACACATCCTCATCCCCGTCCCCGTCCACATCGTGGCCTCCCACACCGCCGTACGCGTCCCCGGTCAACCCACACTGACGGGTCGCCTCGTACAGGGCCAGAATGTCCCCCTTGACCTGTGTCAACGTCCTCTGGGCCCAGGTCGACACTTCCTCCAAGTCCTTGGGGCAGGAACCGGATTCCCCCGCCGCGGTGGGGGCCGGCGTGGGCGTGGTTTCCGACGTATCCGTCGTGGTCACCGGCGTTGTCTGCCCCGCCCGCGAGGACGAGGTGGGGCAGACATCCGCGGGTCCAAAAGTGGGGTTGGCGAACCCATAATGGGCCAACATCTTCCACAGATCGGGATGGGATTCGATGAAGGGCTGTAAGGCCTCGCACGCCTTTTGCGGATCCTGGGATTCCGCGTACGCGCGATACCACTCCTTCAGCGCCTGGATGTAGAGGGCATCGGGATATGCCTGTTCCGCCTGATGCACCACACTCTCCACCTGGTCCGGACGGCCCGCGTACGCGTAAGCCAGGGCCAGGCGGAACCAGCCAAAGGACCGGAGTTCCTCCTCCTCCGCGGGCCGGAGCCAACACGCGGTCAACTCGGGATTACTCACCACCTGCTGGAAGATCTGGATGGCCTTTTCCACATCTCCCTGTTCCAGCGCGTGGTTCCCGTCCAGAACCCAGTGGTACAAACAGGGAGAGGGGTCGTACACGCGTGCAACCAGTTCATACGGCTTGCCGCCTTTGGCATCCCATATCTCCTTCCACGCGCGCTGGGGCCCCGCGCCAATGGCCTTAATGATGCCGCCGTGCAGCACGATCTCCTCCGCGCCATCCCCGTCCACATCCTCCAGCCACACATCCGCGTTCACCATACTGATGACCCCGTCGGAGAAGGGAACCAGCTTCTTCTCCTGGGAATCCCAACTCTGGACGTGGACGGTGACTGTGCAATCCACCGGACCGCACACATCCTCCCGCCAGACCACGTCCGTCCGGCCGTCTCCGTTCACATCACGGAACGCGAGGACGCGCACCGCGGCGTCTACCTGCTCCCGCAGCAACGGTTGGAGAGCCTCCCCTTCCCGGGTGAAGAGGAGGAGAGTGCCGGTCATCTGGTGGGTCCGGGGATTTTCCCGGGTGAGGGCAAAGAGGAGATCGGGCTGGCCGTTCCCGTCCACATCCGCCTGGGCCACCGCCTCCTCGCCCGGAACGCTCAGACCACACGCCTGCAACCACGCGGTGACGCGAGCCAAATCCCCGCCGGCCGCGTCCACCACGCGGGTCAACACCTGGTCCAACCCCTGCTCTTCCTCAGGACAAGGGACATCCACAGGCACCGGGGTGGGCGTGCTCTGCTCCCCCTGGCGTCCGCCCGAACTGGGAGTGGGCGTGGGAGGTCGAGGGGGTAAGGGGGTGACCTCGCCCGCGGGGGTCGGCGTGGGCGGCCGGGTGGGCAAGGGTGTGCTCACCGCGGTGGGAGTCGCCGCGGGCGTGGGGAGTGGGGAGGTCTCGGCCGGCGAAGTGGCCACGGGTGTAGCAGTTGGTGAAACTTCCGTGGCCGCGGGGGCCGGCGTTTCCGCAGGCGCGGGTGTGGCCGTAGCCGCGGGAACAGGGGTGCCGGCCGAAGGCGTGGGCTGGGCTGCCGACACCGGACCGGTGGGGATGAAGATGCGATCGCCCACCCACATCCAATCGTTGGGGTGGATCGCGTGGGGGTTCAAGCGCTTCAGCACCTCCACCGGAACGCCGGTGCGAATGGCCAGGCCCAACCAGGTATCCCCCGGACGTACCACATACCAATACCCCCGTTGGGAATCCGTCTGACCCGTGGGGATCCAGATCTTCTCCCCGGTGTAGAGCCAGAGGTTCGGGTGAATGGCTTGGGGGTTGTACTGCTGCAGGACGCTGACGGGGACTCCTGTACGGGCGGAAATGGACCACCAGGAATCTCCCCGTCGGACCACGTACCAATACCCCTGGTCACGTGGGGGTGTGGATTGGGCATACGCGGGAAAGATAAAGATACCGCCGATGATGAGCAAGATCAGGACGGTAAAAAGCCATACTCGGGGCCTACGCATGGTGCTCCTCCTTGGCAAAGCTGACCGGTTCATCGCAACACAATACACCCGATGGGGACGGTTCCCAGATGGTTTAAGACCGCATTGGCCGTCCCCCGGACGGGCTTCTGCACTTCACATGTGGAAGCCACCGCAGCGTGTGTCTCATTATACACCCACTCAACGAAAATGCAGAAAGCGCCCGGCTTTGGAAGGAATGGGGGAGAAGTAACGATTGACGATTGATGAGTAACGATTAAGGGGGCGGTTGGAAGAGGGGATCGGCCTGGATAGGCGAGGGGGTAAGGTGGAATGAGTAACGATTAACGATTAAGGTGGGTTGGCGGAAGGGCGAGGTTGGGAGGGATGGGCGAGGTTATAACGCATAACGAGTAACGAGTAAAAGGGGCGGGAGCACCTCTCTCGGCTCGTCTGTGGCGATACTCGGCCGCTCATGTAACCTATCAGAGCCCCCTGCGGGGGCTTCCCATCTTTAGCCCGAGGGTTCAGCCCCGGGCGATGGGACACGACCGCTTTGGGTCAATTTTTCCCTGGCCCACCCACCAAAAACTCTTTCTTCGCACGGGGCGAGGACGCCGGCCCCCCGCCAAAGCTCGGACCCGT
>JAADDB010000242.1 GCA_013154135.1 Chloroflexota bacterium | reverse complement strand
AGCGTCTGATCGTGGGAGAGGGAGAGCCGGAGCCGATCCTCCAGGAACGACCGGGCCAGCCCCAGGGTGATCTGGTGGCGGACCGACTCGTCGGTCTCATCCACATAGCGGTAACCCGCCGAGACTTCCCAGGGACCGGTGCGATAGCGTAGACGGCTCTCCAGCACATTGGTATCCCGATCCTCCCCTTCATCGTCGGTATCCCGGTTTTGATAGATCCGGGCATCCAGGCTCCAGCGGTCGTTCAGCTTCCAGCTTCCCTCCACACCCATCTGGCGGGTACCCGCCAGGGTGGGATCCAGCTGCCCCAGACCGAAGTCCGAATCCTCCTGGCGGTAGTAGGCGCGGGCGCTGAGGTTCTCATCCTCGTAGGTGATCTCCGCCAGTTTCGCCGTCCCTTCCGTGACGTTGCCGTCCTCGCTGTTTCGGGTATGGGCCAGCTCCATCTTCAGGGTGGTTTTGGCATTGATCCGAACGGTCAGGTCGGCGCCGTAGAGGCGATTGTGTCCTGCTCCCGTTCCCTCATCCACATAGGTGGTTCCCAGCTCATAGCGTCCCGTATCGCTGCGCAGAGCCAGACGTCCCCCGTAGGTGTAGTGGGAACTGTCCCCCTCGGTCTCGTACTGGACCACCACATACCGGGGATTGAAAGAGTCATCCCGGCTGTAGACAGGCTCTTTGAAGTAGAGGGTCCCTTTGTCATAGTCGATATCGTAGTCGGTATAGCGGCTCATACGCCGACGACTGAGCACCCGCTCGGGATGGTGGCGATCCCGTACCTCGATCCAGACCTCTTCGCTCCCCTCGATCAGCGGCGTGTGACTCAGGCGGTAGTATCCCCGGGTTCCGTCTCCGGGCAGATCATCCCGGAAATGGAGACGATCGCTCCGGGCCACAAAACCCCTGACCCGAAGATTCCTACCCGCATACTCACTCCAGAATCCGGTAAAACTACGCTGATAGTCGGAAAGTTTTGTCCCGCCCAGTCCGGTATGGAAGTCTCCAAAGAGTGCCGTAAACTGCTCCCGTTCCAGCTTGAGATAGAGTTTGCGCCGGGAGGGAGCTTCGTTGCCCTGGGTGGTAGCGTCCTGGTAGAGTGTGTAATACTCATCGGGATCAATGGCGTCAAAGAGCCGTCGGTCATCTTCGCTGCGCCCGGTATCGTAGGCCAGGGTCATGAGCCATTTGCCCAGGATCCGCCCCTTGGCAAAGAGAGCAATCCGGCCCTTTTTGTAGATCCCTTCATCCCCTCCGGCGGCCTTTTTGGCGTCACTGTGGCCGTGAAGAGTCCGATAGCCCACCGTCCCTTCGGCAAAGCCCACCACAATCCACTCCCTCATCTGGGGCTTGAGCCGGATGGTGATGGTCTCGCGCTTGTCTCCGGCCAGGGGGAAAGTCAGTTTGCTCTCTCCGGTCTGCGTGGTGGGTTTGAGGCGGATATAGGCGATCCCTTCGCTGTCGATGCGATAGAAGCCCCGGCCGTTTTCGATCTTGAGCGGTTCGGTCCGGCCGTCGGTGGTAAATCCCCCCACCAGTCCGCCCCGGAGGGGATGGCCCGAAGGGCCGATGAAGCGGACCGCCACGATGGGAGGATGCTTCCCATCGGCTACGAGCCAGGAGTACTCCGGGAGAAACTCCGCCCTGACCGGTGCGCTGCTCTCCACATAGACCTTACGCTCCAGGCGCCGCAGCACCCGCCCGTCCCGGGCGAGGATGGTCGCCACGATCCGGTTGGGTCCTTCGGCCAGATCCACACCCTTGTAGTAGTCGATCACCATCTTCCGATCGCTGCTTCGGAAGCGGTCTTCATAGTGGATGGGGTTGACGGGACGGCCGTTGAGGGAGAGTTTCATCCGGGTCTTTCTGGAGTGCAACACCGCGATCCGGGTAGAAGGAATGGCGGGGATCCACCCCTTGGGGGGCCAGACGATCTTCGGCTCTTTGCCCAGTCGATCCACCTCCCGAGGGGTATATTCGGGCATGGTGGGCTGGCGGGTGGGCTGGGTCCAGTTGAAATCCGCCGCCTCTTTGGGAGCTTCGGCTCCCACGCTCTGGACCGCTATCTGATTTTTGGCCCGGAGAAGAGAGGCGACGGTGCCGTTACTCTCCCGGAAGCTCAGCTCCGCCACATCGCTCTGGAGATCCTGCTCCAGCCGGGTGTCGTAGTAAAGGATTCCCCGGATCCTCCGGACTCCCTTGGCCGGCTTGGTCAACTGAAGGATCAGGCTCTGGCTCCGGCGCTGCAGGGGCACCACCAAAACCCCCGCGTCCATCCGGGGGTCGATCCCGCTGTCCAGGCTCCCCGCCTCGTAGCGGATCCCTTCCGGCAGGGCCAGATAGAGTTCGGGATTTCGGATCGGCACGTCACTTTCGATCCGGATCTTCAAACGAAGCTTTTTGGCCGAAAGTTTCTCAAGGTTCAGGCTCAGGGTGGTTTTGCCCGCCGCGTCGGGAAGCCGTTTCAGACAGAAGTCCACCCGGCGCATCTCCCCGTGGTAGATATCCACAAACTGGGAACGTCCCCTTCCGGCAAAACGCACACTGGGCTCACAAAGGGCTACCTCATAGCGTCCCCGGATGCTCTCTTCGTCGATCTGGACCACGTGGGTGCCGTTTTTGACATCCACGAAGTGGTATTTGCCCTCCCGGTCGGTCACCACGTAGCGGCCGTCCTCCATATAGAGCCGTACCCCCGGGATCCCGTAGCGCATCAGGGTGGCGTTGTTCTCCCGGTGCTCTCTCCAGGCCTCAGCGTCGTAGACCTGCCCCAGGATGTAGCCCTTGTGGCGGGGGAGATCCTCGGTGATTTTCAGGGTGACGCTGGCGATGTTGGAGCGCTCGGCGGTGGGGGCACTGGCCCAGGCGCGGTTGATCGCCTTGAGATCGATGATCCCCGCTCCGATGAGGGCCACATAGCTCAGCTCCACCCGCTCTCCCGGCTCCAGACGCTCCAGGGTATAAGAGAGGGTCCGCCCGTCTGCCGAGAGAGTGGGCGTCGCTTTGCTCCCTTTGACCTTGAAGCTCCCCGGGACATACTTGACCCCCGGTGGCAACGCATCTTCCACCAGTACATCGGGGATAGGCACACCGCTTTGGTTGCTGACGTAGAGGGTGTACTTGAGATACTCCCCTATGGAGGCTTCGTCCTTGGACTGCTCCTTGCTTACCAGCAGCCCCTCCACCTTGCCCCGGATGGTCGCCTCCGCCTCCAGCTTCCGGGTGGTACCGTTGTCTGCATAGGTGGCGACGATGGTATCCTGGGCTTCCACGGCCATCACACCGTCGGGTGTGAGAGAGGCGGAGGGGTCTACCTGGAGATACCCGACGAAGACCCCGGTACTCTCGCCGGTCTCCATGAGAATCAGACGCTCCACCTCCCCGGTGCGCGGATTGGTGACATTGACCTCTATCCGATCCGCCTCGTCGGCATGCTCGTTGCGGTCCAGATCGGTCACCCGGATGATCACCAGATCGCTGAGAGCATACTCTTCCGCCGGAGAAGTACCGATCTGTAGAGGGGGATGGAGGGTACTCCCGTCGGGAAGCCGGGCATCGGGCATGGGCCGGGGAGTTCCCGAAGCGTCCAGATACTCGGCAGGTTCCAACCATTCGCTGCTTCCCTGGGGGTCGTAGGCCAGAAGTTCCAGCGTGGCGTCGGTCTGAGCCACCGTGGCGTTGACTTCGTTGGTAGTGAGGTTTTTGTCCAGGTCACCGATACGGTAGTCGACCCGGGCGACGTTGGTGATGAGATCGCCGGGGAGCGCTCCCCAGAGGGGAGCAAAAAAGAGCGCCGTCCAGAGGAAAAAAAAGACATGCAGAGATCCTTTC